>JANORU010000041.1:0-2822 GCA_031415475.1 Hyphomicrobium sp. | reverse complement strand
TGCAGCATTGGCTCGCCACCCGTCAGCACGACGAGCGCAGGCCCCCGATCTGCGGTGCACGCTGCGCGGCACGCCCGTGCCAGATCGTCAGCGGTCGCGAACTTGCCGCCGCCGTCGCCATCGGTGCCGACGAACTCCGTGTCACAGAATTGGCAAACGGCACTTGCGCGATCCTGTTCGCGCCCCGTCCACAAATTGCAGCCGGCGAAGCGGCAGAACACGGCCGGCGTGCCGGCATTCGCGCCCTCGCCTTGAAGCGTGTAGAAGATCTCTTTGACGTGGTACATGGGCGTGAGGGACTAGGTTCTAGGGATTGGGTTTCAGGGACTAGGTTTTAGGGATTAGGGACTAATCCCGACACAGGAGTCCTAGTCCCTAATCCCTAGTCCCTGAAACCTCAACAGGCAGGGGCCATGACCACAACAACAAGCCGCACCTACCGCTATTTCGACATCGTTATGGTCGCGTTCGTGGTCGTGCTGGTGTGTTCCAACCTGATCGGTCCGGCCAAGGCTGCCACCCTCGATCTGCCGTTGATCGGCGCCGTCACCTTTGGCGCCGGCGTCATGTTCTTCCCGATCTCTTACATCTTCGGCGATATCCTGACCGAGGTCTACGGCTACGCCCGCGCCCGGCGCGTCATCTGGACCGGATTTGCGGCGCTGCTGTTTGCCGCCATCATGGCGGCCGTCATCGTCGCGCTGCCGCCCGCGCCCGGCTGGCCGAACCAGCAAATCTACGAGGTTGCCTTTGGCAACACCTGGCGGATCGCCGGTGCCTCGATGATCGCCTACTTTTGCGGCGAGTTCGTCAATTCCTACGTGCTCGCCAAAATGAAGGTCGCCACCGAAGGCCGGGGCATGAGTGTGCGCTTCGTCGCCTCGACCGTCGCCGGCGAGGCTGTCGACAGCACGCTCTTTTATCCGCTCGCCTTTTGGAACTCAGGCATCATGCCGAATGAGTTGGTGATGACCCTGATGGTCTCGCAGTTCGTCACGAAGACACTGGTAGAAGTCGCGTTCCTGCCGCTGACGACGCGCGTTGTGCGCAAACTCAAGGCGGCCGAGAATGAAGACTACTACGATCGCGCGACGGACTTCACGCCGTTCAAGCTGTGAGACGGATCATGCAGCTGCTGACAACTCAGTGGCAAAAGCCTTCAGAGCTGTCTTCTTGCTGATCAGTTCGATTGCCGTGCGAACGCCGGCCGGCTTGCTGCTCGGGATGCCGTGGACCGGAAACAACATGACCAGCAGCGCAAATCCGACGGTGAGATGCACCGTCTTTTCGAATTTGCTGGTGAGGGACTGGGACACGGGTGGCGCTCTCGATCTGAGTGGATGACCCAGACATAGACCCCACTCAGCAGCCCCTCAGTTCCGGGCGGAACAGGGCGTGGCGGTCTCAGAAAGCGGCGAGGGCAGCTCGCCAAGCCATCCATCCCTTCGCGCGCAGCTCACAGGCGGGGCAGGTGCCGCATCCGTAGCCCCACTCATGGCGATGGGAGCGGTCTCCGCGATAGCAGGTGTGGGTGTCCTCGATGATAAGGTCGACTAGCGGCTGGCCGCCCAAAGCGTGGGCGAGCGCCCAGGTTCCGGCCTTATCAATCCCCATCAGGGGAGTCTCAATCGCGATCGAACGGTCCATACCCAGCGCCAAGGCGGATTGCAACGCATCGAGGGTCGCGCGGCGGCAATCGGGGTAGCCGGAGAAATCTGTTTCGCACATCCCTCCGACCAATACGTCGCCCCCCCGGCGATAGGCGAGGGCTGAGGCATAGGTGAGGAACAACAGGTTGCGGCCGGGGACAAATGTGGTTGGCAATCCGGTTTGCGAGAAACTGATTTCACTGTCGCGGGTCAGCGCCGTCTCGCTGATCGCGGCCAAGGCTGGTAACGCCAGAACATGATCGTCACCGAGCCGGGCGGACCACTCGGGGAACTCAAGCCGCAGCCGGGCCAGAACCTTTTGGCGTGCCTGCAACTCGACAGCGTGGCGCTGGCCGTAGTCGAAGCCGATGGTTTCGACCCGCTCGTACCGGTCCAGCGCCCATGCCAAGCAGACGGTTGAATCCTGGCCACCAGAAAATAGGACGTGGGCAGATGGAGCCGTCACGGCTAGAGGCTCTTTCCATCGAACTGGAAGGGAGCAATCGCGGCCAGATCGACATCATCGAGACAGCGGACGTTGATGGCAACCATCTCGCGGCCATCTGGGCCCCTGCCACGTCCAAACGAACGAACGCCGCAGGTTCGGCAAAAGTGATGATGCACGACCATTTTGTTGAATTGGTAATCCGCTAGGTCGCCTTCTCCTGAGATCAGTTTGAAGTCGGCGGCTGGCACGAAGGTCAGCAAGGTCCCGGTCTTCTGACAGATCGAGCAGTTACACGTAATGACTTGGCCTAAAGCAGTCGCGACCTCATAACGTACCCGCCCGCAGTGGCATCCGCCGGTATGGGTCTGGCTGTCTGCCATGTCGTCCGTCTCCAAATGTCGAACTCGAAACTGTCCGCATGGGTAGGCAATACCCGCCCCAAGGGTCTTTGCGACTGTGGCAATCAGGTCTACAACGCCGCCAGTCTATGCACGAGGCCCATTCGACGTAATTCTATGTGATTTCCGGTCTCTGTAACCCACCAAACATCAGGACGACCAATGACCGCCATCGTCGACATCCTCGCGCGTGAAATTCTCGATAGCCGCGGCAACCCGACGGTCGAGGTCGATGTCATCCTCGAAGACGGCTCGAAAGGCCGCGCTGCGGTTCCCTCGGGCGCTTCGACCGGGGCCCATGAAGCCATCGAGCTGCGCGACGGCGAC
>JANORU010000040.1:0-2517 GCA_031415475.1 Hyphomicrobium sp. | reverse complement strand
ATGCTCGGTGCCGGGTTCTTCGCGACCATGCTGGCGCTATGGATCGGCGTGCTGGCCGTCCGGGAAGGGCGGAAGTTGATGGCCAAGGCCGGGGCGGCGTAAGGGCGCGCTGCGGCTTGTGACCTTGACGTTCAATGCTGTGCCGGTGCGGCTAGTGACGTACTTTGAGCTGATCTGACGTCAGTCCCGCTTGACCAATCGCATGAAAGCCTCGACGCGAGCGGTGTCGTGGTACTCGTCGCAGCGCACGATCAGCCCGTCGCGAAATTCCCACAACAGACGATAGCGGCCGCTGAGAATATGGTAGCTGACGCGATGGCGATAAATGAACTCGACTTGCCCTCGAACATTGTTGCCGTCGACAATGACCGGGAATGGGCGATCCAGAAGTCCTTCGAATGTTTCGAGTAGGGCTGTGAAGCACGCCCGGATGTTCGCCTTACCGCGATGCTCGCCGCCATAGGGCACGATCGCGTCGGAGATATGCAGGGTGTAAATTGCGTCGTCAGCCATCAAGGCGATGGCGGCGTCGAGGTCGTTCGCTTCCCAAGCCTTCTGAAAGTCCCTGACGACCGATGCAGGGTCGAAGACGGTTGGCGGCTTAGTTTTCATGTTCGATGGCCCGCCGGGGCCATTGCCGGAATAACCACGTGCAAATCCCATTTGGTACGGCAATAATCGCAAGTATCTTTTTTAGATCAGGGATTTCACGTGTCATGTCAATCCGTTCGATTGTGAGCAATGTAATGTCCTCGGACCGTCCGGGTGTGCTGGCGTGCCGGTGTGCAACCGCACGATGAGCCGGGCTTTCGTCAAAGACGATGATGGTGGCGAGGGCATCGAGGACTTGCCCGACCGGACAATTTCGCCGCATCCAAATGTTGTCACCGCCGCCGGGCTTGCGCACATCGAGGTAGAACTTCAGCGTCTGACGGCCGGCTATGCCGCCGCGCAAACGGCCGCCGACCGGATCGCGCTGCAAAAGCTGGCGCGCGATCTGCGCTATTGGTCGGCGCGGCGCGCGACAGCTCAGCTGCAGCCGGAGCCGGGGCCGCGCGATGTCGTCCTATTCGGCGCCGTGGTGACACTGCTGCGCGCCGATGGCCGCCGCCAGACGTGGCAGATCGTCGGCGAGGATGAAGCCGACCCGAAGCTTGGCAAAATTTCCTACGTCGCGCCGCTCGCACAGGCGCTGCTCGGCAGAGAGGTCGGCGATACCGTGCCGGTGGCGGGTGGTGAAGCCGAGATCGTTGGGATTGGGTGACATCCTGCCAAAGCCCGGCTGGCCAGCGGCCGATCGAGCTTGTAATACTCGTTGCCATGCAAAGGGCGGTCGAAAACGAAATGCGGGTTCCGGACGTGTATCGCGACGCGATTGAAGCGCCGGCATTCGAGCGGGGGTTACTTCTCAATCAGGCCATCGCGTTGCTATCGAACGAGCACAAGGGGTCTTTGCTCGAACCCATTTTTCTGCAAGCCATAAAGTCGGGGGCCACGTGTGCCGGCAATCTCGGCAGTTATGGTCAGCTCCTGCTTGGGCAAGGGCGAGTCGATGAGGGTCTGGACGTGGTTGTTCAGGCGCTTCAGAAGGCCGCGTCAGCGGCGCGACCGAACAAGCCGCTTCTGGCCGAATTGATGCTCTATATTTTCGCCCATGACCGGCGAAAGTCTGGCGGCGCACTCTCGACGATCAAGAAACTGATCGCAACCGGCGTGCGCACACCCAATTGGAACTTCGAGCCGAACATTGCCCGCGCCCAGGACGACGGTCACTCGGAAATTGCGCTCCTGCGCGATCTCGCCAAGGTGCTGTCGCACGGCGCCGATGTGTCGCTGCTCGACAGCCACGTCGCCTGGCGCATGGCGTAATGCGCGCTCACGCTTCGCCGGCATTCATCCGGCGGATACGGGCCGCCATCAGCTTCATGACATAGAGCGCGAACGCCGGGCTTGAGCCGACCAGCGAAAAGAATACGTCGCGGTCGATGACGGCGACTTCGCCGGCCTTCGAACCCACCGCCGTAGCGCTCCTCGGCTCCTTGTCGATCAGCGCCATCTCGCCGAGGATCCCGTGCAGGCCGACCGTCTCGACGGTCCGCTCGCCGAGCTTGACGTCGATCTGGCCTTCGACGACCAGCAGCATCGTTGTGCCCGGTTCGCCCTTCTGGAACAGGATCTCGCCAGCCTTGAAGCGCTGCAGCGGCACGCCATAGTCTTCGAGAAATCCGAACGTGAACGGGCCTGCATCAGTCATGGGTGCCATCGCGTGTGTGGAAGGGATCGAGGCCGGACTATAGCCCGCCGTTCAGTCCCCGTCGCGTCATCTCGCGCTGAACCCGCGGCTTCGATTAACGCCGCACCGTGGCCGTTGACTTAGGCTATGCCGCCGCCGTCAGGCTCACGACCACGCTCTCGAACACACGACGGCCGTCGGTACCACCAAGCACTGCCTCATAGAGCCGTTCGGGATGGGGCATCATGCCGAGGATGCGGCCCGTGGGGTCGGTGATGCCGGCA
>JANORU010000039.1:0-3370 GCA_031415475.1 Hyphomicrobium sp. | reverse complement strand
GAACGACGCCATGACCGGCAAGGGCGAAGTGCCGAGCCCGGCGAGCTATTCGGCGTTCGACATGAAAAAGGTCCGGTAAGCAGCCCGGACCGGAAGGTTTGGGAGTCATGAGATTGACCGCATTCGCAATATCGGCGTTGGCATTGTTCGCGCTCGCGAGCATTACCGCTTTGCCCGCATCCGACAGCGCCGCCGCACATCTGAAAAAGTCGCGCGTCGGCGGACTATGCGGCGGCCTCGTTGGCTTTCAGTGCCGGCGCGACTTGTTCTGCGATTTTGCTCCGAGCGCCCAATGTGGTGCCGCCGATCAGACGGGAACATGCGCGCGCCGACCGCAAATCTGCCCGATGATCTATGCGCCAGTGTGCGGCTGCGACGGCAAAACCTACGGCAACGACTGTCAGCGCCAGGGTGCGGGCACTGGCAAGCTGCATGATGGCGCGTGTCAGGGAACGTGAGGGCGAGGGACCGTCTCGTGCGCGTGCTTATCGCCGCCCGGGCCGCCCCATTTCTTCTGCCAAGTATAACCCGTTCACCCAGCCCGTGGTGCGGGCGAACCGGATCGGGCACCAATAATTCCGGCAGTCGCCGGTAATCTCGATGCCGCGACCATCGGGCGGAATGTTCCCGACTGGAACGTCATACTCCGAGGGCCCGCGGCGAACATTGAGCACGTCGTTGGCCGCCACCCGCAAAACCCGAAAGCGGCGCGGCGGCGGCACGGATGCTGCGCCGAGACTGGCGCGAACGGCTTTGGCCAGCAGCGGCTTTTTCGGGCTGTCATGCGACTTCGACGCCGTTTGCACCGGCGCAGGTTTTGGTTGCTCGGCGACAGCCGGCGTCGCAGCCGGAACGATGCTTGTGGTTTCAATCTTCGGTTCGGCCGGCTGTTCGAGCGCGACCGGTTTTGGCGGCGGAGGTGGGACGGCATTGACCGCCGCCTGCGTGGCCGACGCGAATGGCAACAAGGGCGGGACGTGCGCTGTGGGGACCGGCACCGCAACCGTCTCCTGCGCGCTCGCAACAATCTGCTGGGGGGCTTGCGGGGAGGCAACCGCGACCGGTTGCTGAACTTGTGGCTGAGCCGGGGCGACAGGCTTTGGATTGTCCGCCACCACGACTTGCTTTGGCGCGTCTGCGACGACTTGTTTGGGCGCGTCTGCGACGACGACCTGCTTGGGCGCGTCTGCGACGACGACCGGCGCGGTTTCAACCAGCGTTGCCGTGCCGTTTTCGCCGCCCGGTTCCCGCCAGAACAGCCGCGTGCCATCGAGGCGCACGTCCAGGCAACGCTCTTTGGCGTCGAACCAGCGGAAAAACTTGAGGCACAGTTTGTCATCGGCGACATGCCAGCGGCCGCGATCGCGCGTTGAGCCAAGAACGGGGCCGAGCGTCGAGCCCGCATCCCCCGACATCAGGCCGTCTTTGGTGAAGCGGATGGGAATCGTCGTGCCGAGCGGCGTATCGAGATCGAGACGCGCGCCAGAGAATGTTTGCTTGAGCAGGGGCGTCGTCAACACGGATGGTTCGGCCAATGCCTGAGGCATCAGAAACACGACCCAACCGGTCACGATCAATGGCCGGAACGTCAACGCGAGACCCTCGTCCACTTACAAACGCTGAGAAATCTGCTGCCCCGCAGCCGATCAACCGCAGCACTGTGGCAGGAAGACGGTAGAGGGTTAGGGTTTACGATTTGGAAACGCTGACCTCAGGGTGTCATACTCAGGAAGGACAAAAGTTGTTCCTCAACACGACGGAATCCCCGCGGTCGCAACGGTTTTCGTTGGCGCCAATAGCACATTGGACGGCTGAGACCCGCCCTGCGCCGCGGCACCCCGCCCATTGATCCCTGGCGGCGGCCGGTGTACCCCCGCGCCACGACAATCAAGGACATTTCGACCATGGGTTTCAAGCTCGGCATCGTCGGCCTGCCGAACGTCGGTAAATCGACGCTTTTCAACGCCCTCACCCAAACCGCGCAGGCCGAGGCGGCCAACTATCCGTTCTGCACCATTGAGCCCAACGTCGGCGAAGTTGGCGTGCCCGACGTGCGCCTCGATAAGCTGGCCGGCATTGCCATGTCGGCGCAGATTATTCCGACGCGGCTGACGTTCGTCGATATCGCCGGCCTGGTGCGCGGCGCGTCCAAGGGCGAAGGGCTCGGCAATAAGTTCCTGTCCCACATCCGCGAAGTCGATGCCGTCGCCTACGTACTCCGCTGCTTCGAGGACGGCGACATCACCCACGTCGAGAACCGGATCGACCCGATCGCCGACGCCGAGACAGTCGAGACCGAACTGATGCTCGCCGATCTCGACAGCCTTGAGAAGCGCTTTGGACCGATCGAGAAAAAGGCCAAGGCCGGCGACAAGGAGAGTAAGGCGCAGGCGGCGCTGATGGACAAGGTGCTCGTTCTGCTGCGCGACGGCAGTCCGGCGCGCATGACGGTTGTCACCGCTGAAGAGCTGCCGTCCTTCCGTGCCCTGCAGCTTCTGACGTCGAAGCCCGTCGTCTACGTCTGCAATGTCGATGAGGCGTCCGCCGGATCGGGCAATGCGCTGTCGGGCGAAGTTGCCGGCTTGGCCAAGGCGGAGGGCGCGGTTTCCGTGGTCATTTCCGCTAAGATCGAGAGTGAACTTGCTGGCCTGCCGGAAGACGAGCGCGGCGCGTTTCTCGCCGAAATGGGCCTGGAAGAACCGGGCCTCAACCGGTTGATCCGAGCCGGCTACCAGTTGCTCGACCTTGTCACCTACTTCACCGTCGGTCCCAAAGAGGCGCGCGCCTGGACCATCACGCGCGGCACCAAGGCGCCGCAGGCGGCGGGTGTCATCCATACCGACTTCGAGAAGGGCTTCATTCGCGCCGAGACCATTGCCTATCCCGACTACGTCACATTGAATGGCGAAGGCGGCGCCAAGGATGCCGGCAAAATGCGGCTCGAGGGCAAGGAGTACGTGGTCGCCGATGGCGATGTCATGCACTTCCGCTTCGCCAACTAGAGCGCCTTGCGATCCGATGGAATCGGATCGGCGCTACAGTGTTTTGTATTGTCGCATTTTCTTCGACGAACCGGTGACCACTTCGAGGGACAAATGCTCTAATGGGAGACCGAAATGAGCGACACACTTCCCGACCGCTTGTCGGTCAACCCGCAAAGCCCGCACTTCAATGCCGATCTGCTCGAGCGTGATGTCGGCATCCGCTTCAACGGCGTCGAGAAAACCAACGTCGAGGAATACTGCGTCAGCGAAGGCTGGATCCGTGTCACCGCCGGCAAGGCCAAGGACCGCAGCGGCAACGCCATTACCATCAAGCTCAGGGGCCTGGTCGAGCCGTATTTCCGCGCCAAGGCGGACTAGCACGGCAT
>JANORU010000038.1:0-2142 GCA_031415475.1 Hyphomicrobium sp. | reverse complement strand
CGCCTCAGCTTTCGAGCCGGTGCCCGAACCGGTTGTCTGCTGGCCGATAGACCCGATTTCCGCGGCAAAGGCCGTGCGCGGCCACTCAATACGAACCACGGCACCGGTTTGCGGAGCGGGCTTATTGTCCAGGCTCAGCCGCGCTCCGGAGCGTTCCAGTAGAGTTTTGGCGATAAAGAACCCGAGCCCCAGCCCGCCCGCCCGGCTATTGCGCCGTTTCGACGGCGAAGACCGGGTCGAGACATAGGGTTCGCCGAGCGTCTCAATCAACTCCGGCTTGAAGCCAGGGCCGTCGTCGGCGATCACCACAGTCACTGAATTTTGCCCCCACTCGGCGGAGAAATCGACCCGGGAACGGGCAAAATCGACGGCATTCTCCAGGATGTTGCCGAGGCCGTAAAGGATGCCCGGGCGGCGCGTGGCCTCCGGCTCACGGCGCGCGTCGCCTTCGGTCCCGGCTGCCGGCCGGGCGAAGGTGTAGATAGGAGTTTTTCCGCCCTTGTAGGGAGCCGCCGCCTCGGCCAGCAGTTCCTGGACCGTAAGGCTCGCGTGCAGCGGATCCTGTTCGCTGGGAGAACGCGTCAGCTTTTGCAGGATTTCGCGGCAGCGCAGCGCCTGTTGATGGAGGAGTACGAAATCCTCGCGCATCGGGTCGTCGACCGGAACCTGGCGTTCGAGTTCTTTACTCACCAGCGCGATCGTCGACAAAGGTGTGCCAAGCTCGTGGGCCGCGGCGGCGGCTAGTCCGTCGAGGGCATGCAGCTTTTGCTCGCGTGCCAGAACCAGCTCCGTCGCCGTCAAGGCAGCCGACATTTCGCGGCTCTCGCGCGTCAGCCGCCAAGCGTAAAAAGCAATGAACGCCATCGAGCAGACGACGGCAATCAACAGTCCGCCATCGTACAGCGCCGGGTGATCGAGATTGACGCCGGCGTACCAAGGCAACGGCATTGAAAAGGCCGTCAGGATCGTCGCGGCAACAACCGCGAGCACCCCCAGGATAATTGTGTTGGCAGGCGGCAGCGTCGCCGCCGAGACCGTGACCGGCGCGACGATCAACATCGCAAACGGATTCTCGATGCCGCCAGTCAAATACAGAAGCGCCGCAAGTTGAACTACGTCATAGGCCAGCAATGCTGTTGCCAAAGGCGGCGAGAGCCGGTGCCGCGACGGAAACCGGACCGCCAAGTAGACGTTGAGCCAAGCCGAACCTGCAACGAAGAACAGACACCATCCGATCGGAAAATCGAACTTCAAGATCAATGCGACGACGCCGATTGCCACCACCTGACCTAGAATGCCGAGCCAGCGAAGACGGACAAGCGTTTGCAGCCGCAACTGGCTTTCGCCTGCGGATACCGTTCGAAGTTCAAGACTAGGTTCTGTATCGGGCATATGCGAACATGAGCCGTTAGTGATTTGCGCCGAGCTGGAGCGGCGAGCCGCTGTTCGGCGTGTTCCGGCATTGTCGGCAATTCGTCGCACGAAGGTCAAGGCTAGAGGTTGTTTCAACTGCCGAATTGATGGTCCGCGCAAGCCTTCCCATGTTCCGCGGCGTCATGCGCCTGTCGTCATAGCTTGCGGCCCTGTAAAATGCCAAGAACTCGAGAGAGTATCAATTCGGAGCAAACAGGCCTCATGCCGACCAGATTGTGGGTAGCGATTGTCCTTGGCGTAACTCTCGGGGTCGCCAGTGCCTTCTTTTTGGTTGCAGGAAACGACGGACCCGGAACCGGCCAAACGACAGGGACAGCCCAGATCGGTGGGCCTTTCAGTTTGACGGATACGGGCGGCGCACGCGTGACCGACAAAGATTTCGCAGGTAAGCCGATGCTTGTGTTCTTCGGTTTCACCAACTGTCCGAGCATATGCCCGACAGGTCTACAGGTCATCACCACGGCGCTCGACAAGCTCGGCGACAAAGCCAAATCATTGACGCCCGTCTTTATCACCTTAGACCCTGAGCGCGACACGCCGGCAAAACTCGGCGCCTACATGAAGAACTTCCACTCCTCCATACGATCGCTCTCGGGCTCGGCGGACGATGTCACTGTTGCCGTCAAAGCATACAAGGTGTACGCGAAAAAGGTCTCCGATCAGGCTCAGCCCAATTCCTACACCATAGACCACACGTCCTTCGTCTAT
>JANORU010000037.1:0-6679 GCA_031415475.1 Hyphomicrobium sp. | reverse complement strand
CGACATCGCACCGGGTGGCGGCGCCATTCACTGCATCACGCAAGAGCAGCCGCGCGCAGATTTGACAGGCTTTTCAATTAAAAACGGAGGCAGAATATGATGTCCCGGCGTCAGTTCACGGCAGCAGGACTGCTATCAGGACTTGGGGCTCTCACGGGCCTGTCGGAGAACTCAGACGCCGCGGCGAAAGCGTCTGTACGTGCGGCCGGCTTTCGAATGCCACTCGAAAGCGTCCGTCATGAGCGGACGTTCATGCAGTGGCCATCCCGCGCCAGCATCTATGGCAGCCAACGGGCCTTAGACTCGGTCCGCAGCAAAATCGCTTTAATCGCGCAAACAATTGCCCGGTTCGAACCCGTCGTGGTGTTGGCCCGGCCCAATCAGTTGGAGCAGGCGCGCAAGGCGCTCGGCGCCAAAGTTACCTTGTGGCCAATAGAAACCGAAGATCTGTGGTGCCGCGACTCCGGGCCGACATTCGTGCGCGCGGCGAGCGGAAAACTTGCCGTGTCAGAACTCAACTTCAATGGCTGGGGCAATAAACAAGGCTATGCCGACGATGGCCGGATCGCCAAGCGCATTGCCAATAAGCTTGCCTTGCCAATTTTCGACAACGGCATTGTCGGTGAAGGGGGCGGTGTTGAAGTCGACGGCGATGGGACTGTTCTGGCCCACGAGAGCTGCTGGGTGAACAAGAACCGGAACAAGAGATCAAAAGCGGAAGTCGAACGTCTGCTGCTCGATGCTCTCGGCGCCGAGAAGATGATATGGGCGCCCGGCGTCAAAGGCGCCGATATCACTGATTATCATATTGACGCTCTCGCCCGCTATGTGAAGCCCGGGCAAGTGTTGATCCAGTTGCCCAAAGCAAAAAATCAGAATGACCCTTGGTCGGTGTCAGCCTTCGAAACATACCAAGTTCTGAAATCTGCTCGCGACGCAAAGGGCCGCAAGCTCGACATTGTCGTGATCAACGAGCCAGATCCCAATCGGATTCGCTCACTCAAAGAAGATTTTGTCTCCTGCTACCCCAATTACTACGTCTGCAACGGCGCGGTGATCGGGGCCGAATTTGGTGACGACAAAGCCGACGCCGACGCCAAGTCGGTACTCCAGAAGCTCTACCCTGGCCGTGAGATCGTCAGTCTCAATGTCGACCCGATCGGCGAAGCTGGCGGCGGCATCCACTGCGCAACCCAGCAACAGCCTGCGCAAAAAGTTTGAGACAAGGAGCGGACGTCCATGAGCATCCTCATCGTCGGCGCGGTTCAGATTTCCTGTAGCGATGATCTGGACGCCAATCTCAACAAGATTGACGGCCATGTGCGCGAGGCGGCAAGGCGCGGAGCCAAGCTTGTTGTGTTGCAGGAACTGATCGACGGCTGTTACTTCTGCAAAGATATCGACTTGAAGCAGCGCGATCGTGCGCGCCCGGCTGAAGGTCATCCTGCCATTGCCAAGTTATCCGCCCTGGCGCGCGAGCTTGGGGTGGTGCTGCCCGTGTCCTTCTATGAGAAGGCGGGCGAGAAGCACTTCAACTCACTCGCTATGATCGATGCCGATGGTGCTTTGCTCGGTGTCTACCGGAAGAGCCACATCCCAGATAGCCCCGGTTACAACGAAAAATCATACTTCGACGAGGGCGATACAGGTTTTCGCGTCTTCGATACACAAGCTGGCAAGATTGGCGCTGGCGTCTGCTGGGATCAGTGGTTTCCAGAAGCGGCGCGCGCCATGGTGATGATGGGCGCTGATGTTCTGATCTACCCGACGGCAATCGGTTCCGAGCCCGGCACGCCCGGTTGGGACAGTCGCGACCACTGGCAAAGGACCATGCAAGGTCATTCGGCTGCCAATCTGACGCCGGTGATCGCCGCCAACCGCGTCGGCACTGAGCGAGGATTCGAGACGGACGTCACCTTCTATGGGTCGTCATTCATCACCGACTACACAGGCGCCAAGATCGCCGAGGCCGACCGCTTATCGGAGTGCGTCATCACAGCCGCGATCGATTTTGCGGTGGGGCACGAATGGCGCAGGTCCTGGGGCGTATTTCGCGATCGCCGGCCGGATCTCTACGGGCGGCTTCTAGAGAAGGCCCCGGACAGTCTCATGCCGCCGGCAACTTGAACCGGCCCACCCATCCATCGATTTGAACTGCAGTATGGAGAAATTAGATGCGCCAATCACGATTGCTAGGCTTCCTAGCTGCCGTAATGACACCGGTAATTGCCGGACCAGTTCTGGCTGACGAAGTTCGGCTCTATTCGTGGTCGGACTACATGGGATCGAAGGCCATCCCGGCTTTTACCTCCGAAACGGGCACCAAAGTCGTCTACGATGTTTTTGACAGCAACGACCTTGCTGAGACCAAGCTGCTCGCGGGCAAAAGCGGTTATGATATTGTCACGCCAAACGTGTCGCCGCACTTCCAACGCCAGCTAGCGGCCGGCCTTTGGGCGCCGCTCGACAAATCCAAACTCGCAAACCTCACCAATATCGACAGCGGTATCCTGAAGAAGATTGCCAGTATCGATCCGGAAAATGCTCACGGCGTGCCTTGGCTTTGGGGCACCACGGGTATCATTTTTAACGCCCAAAAGGTGCGCGAGATCATGCCCGACGCACCTGTCAATTCGTGGAAGTTTGTGTTCGATCCAGAGATCATCTCAAAATTCAAGACGTGCGGAGTGCTCATGCTCGAAGACGCCGAGCAGGTTCTCGGAAGCGCGCTGATCTACTTGGGCAAACCAGCCGACTCAGACAACGAAGCCGATATCGCTGCGGCGGTTGCCGTGATCAAGAAGATCCGGCCATTCGTGCAAAAATTCCATAGCTCCGAGTACGTCGACGGTCTAGCGAATGGCGACTACTGTGTAGTCCTCGGCTTTTCGGGTGACGCACACGTGGCGACCCTGCGGTCACAGGAAGCCGGCAACCCATTGGACATCCAGTACCGGATCCCTGAAGAGGGTGCGCTTGTTTACACCGACGTGCTTGCGGTTGCCAAAGACGCTCCAAACCCAGACGCTGCTCACGCGTTCATCAACACGCTGATGCGGCCGGAAATCGCGGCAGCAGCGGCAATCGAGACTGGTTTCGCGACTGCCAATTCCGAGGCCAAGAAACTTGTGCCGCAAGACATCACGAGCAATCCAAATCTTTACCCGACACCTGAGATCATAGCCAAGCTGACCCTACCCAAAGTGCAAACCGCGAAAGCGACACGCATGTGGCAGAAGTCCTGGCAAAAAGCCATCGGCCTGAGGTGATGAACAACCCGGAGTGTTGGGGGTTGGGAAGGTGAGATGGAGTGTCGGGGTTGTCCCTCAAATCAAGTGCAGATAGGTGGCAGCGTCAGGCCGAAACGGGAAACTGTAGTTTGACCTCAAATCCCGTGCTGCGGTCCGTGGCGGGAGATTTCAACTCCATCGCTCCACCAGCCTGCTTCATGATGGTGCTGACGATCGAGAGGCCAAGGCCAACTCCTGGCGTTATCGCGGTGCCGCGAGCACGATGGAAGGGCTCAGTGAGCAGATCCAGCTCTGCGACCGGGACGACCAGCCCATCGTTGAGTATGCGAACTTGAGCGCGAGGTTCGAGAACAATCTCGATATTGCCATCGGCCGATCCGTGGGCCAGTGCGTTGTCGAGAATATTATGCAGCACGATGCCGATCGCATCGGGATCCATGTTTACGCGCGGACCAGTGGCAATATGGGATTGAAACGTTAATCGCGAGCCTACGTACGTCCTATTGGCATAGTCTTCGACGATCACTTTGATAACGCCTGCGAGATCGGTCGCTTCGCGGTACAAGCCGACACCGGCCTCCGCCCGCGCCAGCTGTAACATTTTTTCGATCTGTCGGCTGAGCCGTGAAAGCATGTCAACGATCTGATTGGCGCGGCCCTTTTGTTCGTCATTCTGCGCTGCTCCGGCAAGCAGTTCAGCTTGGGCGCGCGCGGCGGCGATTGGGTTGCGCAGTTCATGGGCGGCGTTGGCTGCGTAGGATCGCTCGGCGTGAAGCGCCCCTTTGAGGCGTACAAGCAGCCTGTTCACGTCTTCGATAATCGGCGTCAATTCGCCCGGGAGTCCTGCCAATCCGATCGGATCGAGCTTCTGGCCATTGCGAACGGTGAGTTCCTGCTGCACGACGCGAAGGGGCTGCAACGCCGACCGTACAGCCCACCAGACCAGAAATGCCGCGACGGGGAGTATGGCGATGAGGGGCGATAGCAGGTACAAGAACAGTTCACCGATCGCTTCCATCCGTTCTTTAGGCTGCTCGGCCACTTGGATCCAAAGATCTTGGGTCGCGAACGTCTCGCTATAGAACCGTCTGGTATCGGTATCGAAATAGCCGCGCTTGAGAGGTATCGGGAATGGCTCCGATGGGGCGCTGTGGGAGCGCAGAAGTACCCGGCCGGTCGTGTTGCGAACCTGATAGTGAAGCTCTTCCTCATGGCGTTTGGGGGTCAGAGGGCCGAAGGTTGAGGCGCCGTTGCGGCCACTGGCATTTTTACTAGCAAGCTCGATCTCTACGAGTGGCGCAATGCGTTGCGCCGTTTGCTTGAGAGAACTATCGAATAATTCGCTGACCTCTTCCCGAATAAGCAGCCATGCTCCGGCAACGCCCAAGATCCATAAAATTCCGATGCAAGCGATGAGGGCCTTACTCAGGCGGCTGGTAATTGTCCACGGTGTCACGCGTCATTGCTCCAAACGGTAGCCAAGTCCGCGCATCGTTTTAATCGAGTCTGAACCGAGCTTCTTTCGCAGGCGGCTGATGTAGACTTCGACCGCATTGCTTTCGATCTCCTCGCCGAATGCGTACAGCGCTTGCTCGATCTGTTCTTTTGAGAACGTAGCACCAGCACGGCGCACCAAGCATTCGAGGACGGCCCACTCTCGCGCCGTAAGTTCGATTGGCTTGCCAGCGCTCCAAACCTGCCGTGCCGAATGATCGATTTCAAGCTGTCCGATTGCAACTTTCGGGCAAGACTTAAGTGTTGCCCGGCGATGTACGGCGCCAATTCTGGCGGTCAGTTCCTGAAGGTCGAATGGCTTGACGATGTAATCGTCCGCGCCCGTATTCAATCCTTCAATCCGATCGCGGATCTGATCGCGCGACGTGAGAATAATCACAGCGGTCATATTGTTGGCTGTCCTGAGCATTTTCAAGAGATCCAGGCCGCGGCCGTCGGGCAGATGCAGATCAAGCAAGATGACTCCGTACTCCGCGGCTTGCAGTGCTGCCTGCGCATCATCCAATCGCTGTACCCAATCGACGGTGTGCGAACTGCGCTTGAGATGCGTGCGCACCGCTTCGCCCAGAACCGGTTCGTCTTCTACCAAGAGTATTCGCATGAGCGCCCTGTTGGCTGGCGTGATCGGGAACAGAAGCAAACCTTACGCGAAACTGAAGGCCTTCGTTGCGTCGCTTCAGGAGCCTGTCAGCAACCTCGGCTAAAGCACAGGGCTGGAAAACTCAATCATCAAATCGCGAGATGGTGAGTGGGTCTGGGCCGCAATGGCCGGATTGAGCCGGTGCTGCGCACGCTCAGATGGGCAGAACCTGGCTGATAGCTCGCAACCCTTCGCAACCGATGCAATTCTGTACAGAAGGAGCGCTGCAATTCGGGATATTGCGAACTTCAAGACCGATGTCTTGGTAGCGCCGTCGCACAAAGCCACCAGCAATGGATTAGGTTATGCAGCGCTATCCAGCGCAGTGGCCGTCTATATTGCATGTGTCCTGAACGGTGGGTTCTGGTCGGCGTTTCGAGGGACAGTCGATCCTGCCAGTCTCTTTGAATACCTTTTCATCGGCGCCACGTTTCTCATCCTTGTCGCGCTGTGCACGCTCCTTCTGACTCTGTTCGCCATCCCCTATGTGTTCCGTCCGTTCGCGATCCTCCTTCTGCTGACTGCGGCGGCCAGCAGTTACTTCATGAATGAATATGGGACGGTATTCGATGCCAACATGCTGCGGAACGTGCTGGAGACCAACCAGAGCGAGGCTTTGGAGCTTGTTACGTGGAAGCTTGCGGGTCACCTGACGCTTTTTGGCGTCCTTCCATCAGCTGTCGTTTGGTCGGTCCCGATCGCTCGCCGCCCGCCGGCTGAGATTGTCGCGCGCAACGTCAAAACAGGATCGATCTGCGCGCTGGTCATTGCAAGTCTATCGTTTCCATTCCTCATGAATTTTCTGTCTGTCTTTCGAGAAAATAAGCAACTGGTGCATTCAGTCACGCCGATAAACGCCATCCAGGCCGTCTCGAAGTATTACATCAAACGCTCAAAATCAGCGGGTTCTCAAGTTAGCGCAATCGGACTGGATGCCCGGAAAAGTGATGCGTGGAGCCAACGACCCAGAAAGTCAGTTCTGGTCATCGTCCTCGGTGAAACGGCCCGCTCGGATCACTTCTCGATCAATGGCTACTCCAAGCCGACAACGCCCCGGCTCTCGACTGTGCCGGGCCTTATCAGCTTCACCAACGTCCGGTCTTGTGGAACGGACACCGCTGATTCAGTTCCTTGCATGTTCTCCAACTTGGGCCGAGCCAACTTTACTCCTGAGCGAGCCGCCGCTCAGGAAGGCTTGCTCGATGTCATCCAAAGAGCGCGGCTATCTGTGCTCTGGAGGGACAACCAGTCAGGCTGCAAAGGTGTCTGCGCG
>JANORU010000036.1:0-2527 GCA_031415475.1 Hyphomicrobium sp. | reverse complement strand
ACGCCGGGCAGGCCGCGCTTGGGAGTGAGCAGGCTTTCGCCAATGTTGAGGATCGGCGGATCGTCCGGCCAGCGGATGTCGTAGATGGCTTCGATCTGTCGGGCTCGACCGTTCGCCAAGGCGAGCCAGTCAACACAGTTGCCTTCGCTCTTGCCATCGGCTGGATAGTAGAAGCCCGGCTGGAGCTGATACCACCAGTGGACAGCCACCTCGGCATGCTCGCCGTAGAGCCCGGCGGACTTGGCGTAGATCGTGCCGAGATGATTCTTCCAACCGGGGCCGCGGAGGATTCGCGAGTTGTCGCACTGCGGCATCATGAGGCTGATGGGCAGCGGCGGTTGCACGGCGTTGCCGGCGACGCCGTCGAAGGTCGGGTCGCCCTCGAAGATGACCTTGTAGGTGCGCATGGCCCACTTGCCGTTGCCGGGATTGCGGAACTTCAGCAGCGCATACGGCTCGGAGACGTTCAGTCCGGCGTTGAGATCGTTGCGCAACGCGTAGAAGCCCTTCTAGGCCCGGCTGCACAACTTGGATTGCCTTTGCAATTTGCTGCAGCCGGGCATCCGTCTCGCCATAGAGCTTGCTCAAATCAATCTCGGCGTGCCGAGGCCTCGAGGCAATCGACGCGCTCTGCAATCTCGTTGCGGCCGTGGTGATTGACTCTTGCAGCGACTGAACGCGCGATGTCCACAAGGGACGGACGTTCAAAAGTTCTTCGGCTCGCATCCGCATCGCCGACAGCACTGATTCGCTGGGAAGGAGATCCTGTGCACGTCTCTGAGCTAGCTCCGAGGTGCGAGCAATTTCTTGCAGCGCAGTCGAAGCCTTCGCCTGAGTTGTGATAAGGCCATCGCGCACCCCGTGTTGCGCCTGTTGGAACCCATCCGCGATTCTGGATAAGGCGGTAAGAGCACTGTCGTACCGGTCTACTGCAAGCATCGCAATTCCAGCGAAGCGATCACGTTCGGCAGCGGTAATCCTTGCGTATTCGGCCAGAACACTCGGAGCAGCCGTGTCGCGAATGGAGGCCTCCTGAAGGCGCTTGAATGCAGACGCCGATAGACCCGTCGTCGCCTCGCGTTGGGGATTCTCCTGAAGACGCTGAAAGGCAGGCGCTGGCGGAGCCGTTCCACCGGTGGTATCGCCAGTCGCCTTGTCCTTGTTCGACGGATTGGAGTCTCGTTTGTCCATGAACGGTGATCCACATCAGCACACGGCAGCAAAGTGTGACAGAGGCTCGTAGGGTCGAGGCGGCCCGTTGTATACATGGTTTTGGCGGAAAGTCACGTCCGCCGGGCCCTCAGTCTCCGCGCTCGACAAGACCAGTCGTCGACATGGAAGCGTTGGGCGACCGCTTTCAGGTCTGAAGCTGCCGTCAGCGACCACAGTCCGGCTTGCGGCTGGAGCAGGCGCCCTTGCTTGGCCTCTCAGCTTTCGGTGCCAACCGGCACGCACACGATCGTCGCCGGCATCCGCTCGCCACAAGTAGCGGCCGCATCGGTAGCATATGGGGTGCCGTACGTCGTGACGGCGCTCAACGCCATCTTGGAGATTGAGATATGAGCAAGACCAGCAAGCATGTCGTCCCCAATCCTTCTGGTGGTTGGTCGGTGAAGAAGTCGGGGGCAAGTCGCGCATCGAAGGTCTTTGACACTCAGCAGCAAGCCGTCACGTACGCGCGCGACACGGCCAAGAAGGACCGAACGGAGCTCTACGTGCACGGCAGGGACGGCACGATCAAGCAGAAGAACAGCTACGGTAACGACCCATACCCGCCGAAGGACAAGAAGTAACCGCAATGGCGTTCGAGGCGAATGTCTTTGTCAATTGCCCCTTCGACAAGCGATACCGGCCGCTGCTAAGGCCACTTCTTTTCACGATCATTTACCTGCAGCTTCGGCCCCGGATCGCGTTGGAGGCCATCGACTCGGGCGAGATGCGCCTAGAGAAAATCGTCCGCCTGGTTCGCAAGTCTAAGTTCGCGATCCACGATCTGTCGCGTGCCCAGGCAGCCAAGGCCGGCGAGCTCTATCGATTGAACATGCCCTTCGAGTTGGGCGTTGACTATGGATGCAGACGGTTTGGCACGGCGAGGCAGAAGGGGAAACAGACACTGGTGCTTGAGGCGGAGCCTCACCGATATAAGGCGGCGCTCTCCGACTTGGCCGGGGCTGACGGCGCTTGCCATCACAACGACCCGTACAAGATCATCGGCGCAGTCCGTGACTGGCTGCGGAACTGCTGCCTAGATGAGGCAGCTCCGCCCGCCCGGATCGCGAGCGCCTTTAGTGACTTCATGGCAGAAAACTTCGATCGACTGACAGCGCGCGGCTTCTCGAAGAAGGACATCGCGGAGCTGCAAGTCTTTGAGCTTATGGGTTACATGGAGTCCTGGGTCGCTGACAACGTCTCCAGGGCTTAGACGCCCGACCGTCTGATGACGGGTTTTGGTGCGAGCCGACATTTGGCACCCGAGCCGGAGCGGCAGCATTCAGTCAAGGGACTAAACCGCTCGGTAGGCGCTCCG
>JANORU010000035.1:0-7684 GCA_031415475.1 Hyphomicrobium sp. | reverse complement strand
GGCATTTCGCGCCCGCCTCGGCGCCAATGAGAGTTCATTCGGCCCAAGCCCTGCCGCTATACGCGAAATGGAAAAAGCAGCTTCTCAGAATTGGAAATACTCCGACCCAGAAAATCACGACTTGCGTCACCGACTGGCCCGCTTTCACGGGATAGATGCCGGCAACGTGGTGATTGGCGAAGGGATTGATGGCTTGCTGGGGCTCGCGGTGATGGTGGCGGCCGATCCCGGTACGCCCGTTGTGACGTCGGATGGCGCCTATCCGACCTTCAATTTTCACGTCGCCGTGCATGGAGCGCGCCTCGTCAAGGTGCCGTTCCGCGACGACAAGGAAGACCTCGACGCGCTGCTGGCCGCCGCAGTCCGTGAGAAGGCGCGCATTCTCTACGTATCGAACCCCAACAATCCGATGGGGTCGTGGTGGCCGGCGGATGCTATTGACCGGCTGATTGCCAATTTGCCTGACGGCCTCCTGCTGCTGCTCGATGAAGCCTATTGTGATACCGCCCCGGCCGACGCGGTTCCGGCACTTGACGTCACCAACGCCCAAGTGCTGCGGCTCAGAACGTTTTCGAAGGCTTATGGCCTGGCAGGAGCGCGCATTGGCTATGCGATCGGTGATCCCGATCTGATCGCGGTGTTCGACAAGGTCCGCAACCACTACGGCATCAACCGGGTTGGCCAGATCGGCGCGCTGGCCGCGCTCGAAGACCAGGATCATTTGCAGCGGGCCGTGGCGTGGATCGCCGCCGGGCGGGATAAAATCGCCGCGATTGCTCGCGCCAACGGGCTCATGGCCTTGCCGTCGTCCGCCAACTTCGTCGCCATCGATTGCGGCCGTGACGGCGCGTTCGCCACACGCGTTTTGCAGGGCCTGCTCGACCG
This sequence comes from Hyphomicrobium sp., assembly GCA_031415475.1. Taxonomy (GTDB): domain Bacteria; phylum Pseudomonadota; class Alphaproteobacteria; order Rhizobiales; family Hyphomicrobiaceae; genus JAGVSR01. Next base: position 6,799 of record JANORU010000035.1, on the reverse strand, counting down.
CGACGTATTTGCCAGGAAGCCACTGGTGGCGCCGCTCGACCGCTGCATTCGCGTCAGCGTTGGCCCCGAGGACGAGCTTGCCGTCTTTGCCGAAGCCTTACCGCAAGCCCTTCGGTCGGCGGCATGACACGGAAGTGGCGCCATTTGGTTCTGGTCGGCGGCGGGCACGCGCACGTGTTCGTGCTGAAGGCATTTGGCGAAAATCCGGTTGAGAGTTTGAGCATTACGCTCGTCGCCAAGGAGCTGGCGGCGCCGTATTCGGGAATGCTGCCGGGCTTCGTTGCCGGCCACTATCCGCTGGAAGCCTGCCAGATCGATCTCGTCCGGCTGGCGCGATATGCTGGCGCCAGATTGATCCATGGTAGCGCGGTGGCGATCGACCGGCAGAACCGCAGTCTGCAGATCGAAGGCCAAGAAGCGGTCGCCTACGATTACTTGTCCCTCGATACCGGGATCACGCCGGACCTGTCCGCCATTGCCGGGGCAGCGGAGCATGCGCTGGCGGTCAAGCCGGTGTCCGTATTCGCGCCCAAATGGCAGAAACTCGAAGCACGTGCGCGTGCTGCCGACGGCCCGCGCAAGTTTGTCGTTATCGGCGGTGGCGCGGCGGGCGTTGAATTGATCACGGCCGCGCGCCATCGATTGCGTACGCTGGCACCACGCAACGCTATCGAGGCTGACAGTTACAGCTTCACGCTGGTTGCCGGGGGACCTGTGCTGCCAAGCCACTCGGCCCGCGCGCAAAGTTTAGCCCGTGCCGCCCTCCGCAAGACCGGGATCGATGTCATCGAAACAAGTTTGGCGGCCAGTGTTGCCCCGGACCACGTGACGCTTGCCAATGGCCGCACAATCCCGGCCGATGCAACGTTGATCTCGACGCGTGCCGCACCGCCCGGTTGGTTCAAAGACACGGGGCTTGACCTCGACGGACAAGGCTACATTTCCGTGCGCCCCACCTTGCAGACTTTAAACGATGATAGAGTCTTTGCTGTTGGCGATTGCGCCGCCATGATCGAGACGCCACGGGAAAAGGCCGGCGTGTTCGCCGTCCGCCAGGGACCGGTTCTGGCCGGCAATCTCCGCCGCCGCCATCTCGGTGAGCCGCTCGCGCCGTTCGTTCCTCAGACGAAATTTTTGTCGCTGGTGTCGCTCGGCGGCAAATCGGCAATCGCCAGCCGCGGGACATTTGCGGCCAGTGGGCGCTGGGCGTGGACGCTGAAAGACCGCATCGACCGCAAGTTCATTGCGGTCTTCAACGATCTTTCCAAGCCAAAGGCTTAAGGCGTCGTCTTCAAAACGCCGGTCAGGATGTCGAACAGCTGATCGATTTCCGATTTCGAAATAATGAGCGGCGGCGACAGCGCAATGATGTCACCCGTCGTGCGCACCAGCAGTCCCTTGTTGAAGGCGGCGACGAAGCGATCATAGGCGCGCTTGGTCGGCGAACCCGGTGCGGGGTCGAGTTCGATGGCGCCGACAAGGCCGATATTGCGGATGTCGATGACGTGCGGCAGGCCCTTCAAGGCGTGCAAGCGCTCCTGCCAATACGGCGCCAGTTCGGCGACCCGGGTCATGAGGCCTTCTTCGGCGTACGTGTCGAGCGTACCGAGTGCTGCGGCGCAGGCGATCGGATGGCCCGAATAAGTGTAGCCGTGGAAGAAGTCGATCATCCAATCGGGGCCGGTCATGAAGGCGTCGTGGATCTTGTCCTTCACGAACACCGCGCCCATCGGAATGGTGCCGTTGGTGACGCCCTTGGCGGTGGTGATGATGTCGGGCGAGATGCCGAAATAGTCCGAGCCGAAGCCGGTGCCGAGCCGGCCGAAACCGGTGATGACTTCGTCGGCGATCAACAGGATGTCATGCTTGGCGCAAATCGCTTCGAGGCGCTTTAAGTATCCCTTTGGCGGAATGAGCACGCCGGTTGAGCAGGCGACCGGCTCGACGATGACCGCCGCGATGGTCGAAGCATCATGAAGGGCCACCAGCCGTTCGAGATCGTCGGCCAGTTCCGCGCCGTGCTCGGGCTCGCCCTTGGAGAACGCGTTACGCGCGAGATCGTGGGTGTGGCGGATGTGATCGACGCCGGCAACGAGGGCGCCGAACGCCTTGCGGTTGTTGACCATGCCGCCGACCGCAGTGCCGCCGAAGTTGACGCCGTGGTAGCCGCGTTCGCGGCCGATTAGGCGGACCTTGGAGCCATTCCCTTTGGCGCGATGATAGGCGAGCGCCATCTTGAGCGCGGTTTCGACCGACTCCGAGCCTGAGTTGGTGAAGAAGACGTGGTTGAACCCTTCGGGCGCAATGTTGACCAGCCGGGAGGCCGCTTCGAACGCCTTGACGTGCCCCATGTTGAAGGTGCCGGCGAAATCAAGCGTCGCGGCCTGCTTCTGGATTGCTTCGACGATCTTCGGCCGGCAGTGACCGGCGTTGACGCACCACAGTCCCGAGGTGCCGTCGATCACCTTGCGGCCGTCCGGCGTGATGTAGTTGACGCCTTCGGCTGCCGCGAACAATCGCGGCGCACTCTTGAACTGCCGGTTGGGGGTGAACGGCATCCAGAAGGCTTCGAGATCGTTGGTTTTCAATTGCAGGTTCATGGTCGGTCTCCGGATCGGGCGGCTGGTGGCCGGCAGCCCGTCAAAAATAACTAGTCGTGTTCGTCGTCAGGTCGCGCGGCTCACCGCTTCCGATAAGCTCGCCTCGAAAATGTCCATGCCCTCGTTGACCAGCGCGTCGCTGGCCGTCAGCGGCGCCAGGAAGCGAACGACGTTGCCGTAGGTGCCGCACGACAGCAGGATCAGCCCGCGGTCGCTGGCGGCCTTGAGTAGGGCGGATGTGAGCTGCGGCGCTGGTTCGTGCGATGTCTCGTCCTTGACGAGTTCGATCGCGCACATGGCGCCGAGACCACGGACGTCACCAATGCAGTTCAGATTGGACTGGGCTTTGATCTTAGTGCAGCGATCGATGATGATCTTGCCGATCGCCTGCGAGCGCTGGCACAGTTTCTCATCCTCAATGATGTCGAGCACGGCATGAGCGGCCGCACAGGCGACCGGGTTGCCGGCATAGGTGCCGCCGAGGCCACCGGGATTGGCGGCGTCCATGATGTCGGCGCGGCCGGTGATGGCTGCCAGCGGCAGGCCGCCGGCGAGGCCCTTAGCGAGCGTCACGACGTCGGCTTTGATGCCGGCATGGTCGAGCGCGAACATTTTTCCGGTGCGGGCAAAGCCGGTCTGGATTTCGTCGCCAATCAGCACGATGCCGTGCTCGTCGCAGATGGCGCGCAGCTCCTTCAGAAACCCGAACGGCGCGATGTTGAAGCCGCCTTCGCCCTGCACCGGCTCGATGATGATGCCGGCGATGCTCGACGGGTCGGCGACGTGCTTGAATAGGCTCTTGAGGCTTTTCAAGCTCTGCTCGGCAGTGACGCCATGATAGGCGTTGGGGAACTCGACGCAGTAGATGTCGGATGGAAAGGGCCCGAAGCCTTTCTTGTACGGTACGACCTTGGCGGTCAGCGCCATGCCCATGTGGGTGCGGCCGTGAAAGCCGCCGGTAAACGAGATGATGCCCGGCCGGCCGGTGAAGGCGCGGGCCACTTTGACAGCGTTTTCGACCGCTTCAGCGCCGGTTGACACGAGCATGGTCTTGGCGGGGCCATGAACCGGGGCAGCCGCGTTCAACCGCTCGGCAAGGCGGACGTAGGACTCATAGGGCGTTACCTGAAAGCAGACGTGGCTGAACGATTTCAGCTGCTCTTCGACGGCCGCCGTGATGCGTGGATGCTGATGGCCGGTATTGACGACGGCGATGCCGGCGCCAAAATCGATATAGCGCTTGCCGTCCTCGCTCCAGATTTCCGAATTGAGCGCGCGCTTGGCATAGATGCTGGTCACGTGACCGATGCCGCGAGCGACGGCGTTGGCGCGGCGCGCGTGCAGGTCTGCGGAGGTTGCCATCGACGAAGTGCTCCTTAATGAAGGCCTGTTAGCTGAAGGCTTGGAGGCCGGTCTGTGCCCGGCCGAGAATGAGGGCGTGGATGTCGGCGGTCCCCTCGTAGGTGTTGACCGCTTCGAGATTGAGCATGTGGCGGATCACCGGATATTCGTCCGAGATACCGTTTGCGCCGTGCATGTCGCGGGCGGTGCGGGCGATCTCGAGCGCCTTGAGGCAACTGTTGCGCTTGATGAGCGAGATCGCCTCCGGCGCCAGCAGGCCCTGGTCCTTGGCGCGCGCCGCGTGCAGACAGGCCGACAGCCCGAGGGCGATCTCCGTCTGCATGTCGGCGAGCTTTTTCTGGATCAGTTGATTGGCGGCCAGCGGCCGGTCGAATTGCGTTCGATCAAGCGTGTACTGGCGGGCCGCGTGCCAGCAGGCTTCGGCCGCGCCGAGTGCGCCCCAGGCAATGCCGAACCGGGCGCTGTTGAGGCAGCCGAACGGGCCTTTGAGACCGGAGACGCCGGCAAGCAGGTTTTCTTCCGGCACGAACACGTCGTCCATCACGATCTCGCCGGTAACCGAGGCACGAAGCGACATCTTGCCTTCGATCTTCGGCGTCGTCAGGCCCTTCATGCCGCGTTCGAGAATGAAGCCGCGGATGACGCCGTCGTCGGTCTTCGCCCAGACGATCGCGATATCGGCGATCGGCGAGTTTGTAATCCACGTCTTGGCGCCGCTGACGCGATAGCCGCCGGTGGCCGCCTTGGCCCGCGTGGTCATGCCGCCGGGATCGGAGCCGTGGTCGGGCTCGGTCAAGCCGAAGCAGCCGACGAGGTCGCCGGTCGCCAGCTTGGGTAGATATTTTATCCGCTGTGCTTCCGAGCCATAGGTGAAGATCGGATACATGACGAGGCTCGACTGCACGCTCATGGCCGAGCGGTAGCCGCTGTCGACGGCTTCAATCTCGCGGGTGATGAGGCCGTAGCCGACCGAGTTGACGCCGGCGCCGCCGTAGGCTTCGGGAATGGTGGGTCCAAGGAGCCCCATCGCTCCCATGCTGGTCATGATCGAGCGATCGAAGGTTTCGTGGCGGAAATCCTTGGCGACGCGCGGCAGGAGTTCGGCCTGGGCATATTTGCGGATGCTGTCCTGCAGCATCCGCTCATCGCCGGAGAGCTGGGACTCGAGGCTCAACGGGTCGGCCCAGTTGAAGGCCGCGCGCTCAGAGCCGCCCGCCGCCGACGCGGGATCGTGCTCGGATTCCGGAGTTGCTTTCAGCGCCGTCATGGCGAGCCTCTCATCTTTCTCAGCCGTCGATGCCACCTAGGCACATGAATTTGACTTCGAGATATTCTTCGAGCCCCTCGGCCGCGCCCTCACGGCCAAGACCCGATTCCTTGACGCCGCCGAACGGCACCACTTCGTTGGAGAAGATGCCCTCGTTGACGCCGACCATGCCAGCGTCGAGCTTCTCGGCCACGCGCCAGGCGCGGCCAATGTTCTGGCTGAACAGGTACGCCGCAAGCCCGAACGGCGTGTCGTTGGCGAGCCGGATCGCTTCTTCTTCCGTCTCGAAACGCACGATGGCGGCGACCGGTCCGAAGATTTCCTGATGCGCGATGTCCATGTCGCGGGTGATGCCGGTCACGACCGTCGGCTGATAAAACAAATTGCCGGCCGCGTGCTTGGCGCCACCGAGCGTGACCTTGGCGCCTTTCTTGACGGCATCGCTCATCAGGCTTTCGACCTTGGCGATCGCCTCGGCGTTGATCAGCGGGCCGGTGGTGATGCCGGCGCCCTTGCCGTTGCCGACGGTCAGCTTTTCGGCGGCGGCCTTGAGGGCGGCAACGAAGCGATCGTGGATGCCGGCTTGGACGAACAGCCGGTTGGCGCAGACGCACGTTTGGCCGGCATTGCGGAACTTGGACGCCATGGCGCCGGCGACCGCCTGATCGAGATCGGCGTCGTCGAACACGAGCAGGGGCGCATTGCCGCCGAGCTCGAGCGTCAACTTCTTCACCGTGTCGGCGCACTGGCGATAGAGAATCTTGCCGACTTCCGTCGAACCGGTGAAGGTGAGTTTGCGGACGCGGCTGTCGGCACAGAGTACGCTGCCGACGCCTTTGGCGTCGAGCGTCGTGACGACGTTGAATGCGCCCTTCGGCACGCCGGCATCTTCGGCGAGTTTGGCGAGGGCGAGGGCGCAGAGCGGTGTTTCCGCCGGTGGCTTGACGACCACGGTGCAGCCGGCGGCGAGGGCCGGCGCGACCTTGCGGGTGATCATGGCGATCGGGAAATTCCACGGCGTGATGGCCGCGACGACGCCGATCGGTTGTTTGATGGTGAGAAAGCGCTTGTTGGCGAATGTGGTCGGGATGGTCTTACCGTAAGCGCGCTTGCCTTCCTCGGCAAACCACTCGACGAACGAGGCGCCGTAGGCGACTTCGCCGCGCGATTCAGCGAGCGGCTTGCCCTGTTCGCTGGTCATCAATTGAGCCAGCGCCTCGGTATTGGCGGTGATGAGGTCGAACCAGCGCTTCAGGATTTGCGAGCGTTCCTTGGCGGTCTTAGCCGCCCAAGCCGGAAACGCGGCCGCAGCGGCGTCGATGGCGCGCGTGGTGTCCTCAGCCGTTAAGTTCGGAACAGTCGCGATCTGTTCTCCGGTGGCAGGGTCTGTCACCGGAAACATTGATTTTGATTTGACCCACTCGCCGCCGATGTAGGCGGCAGTCGGGAAAACATTGGCAGCTATGTTCATTACTCTCGTCCTCAGCGCAGTGTGAACGACACCGATTTCAGATCGGCGTACTTATAGAGAGCATGCATCGAGCGGTCGCGGCCGAAGCCGGATTGCTTG
>JANORU010000034.1:0-7466 GCA_031415475.1 Hyphomicrobium sp. | reverse complement strand
GCACGAGTACAAGCGGAAACAGTAGATAGAACTGCTCTTCCACCGCCAGTGACCACGTATGAATCAGAGGCATAGCCTCGACGGCGGGCTGAAAGTAGCCTCCGTGCGCCAGGAAGAAGTGATTGGCGAAGAAGAATGTGGCTGCAATCGCGCTCTTGGCAAAAAATTGGAGTTCCGCCGGATAGAGCACGTAGCTGGCGACGGCACTGCTCAGGAGCAGGCAAGCAAACAAGGCAGGCAGGATCCGGCGAACGCGCCGCTCGTAAAACCTGGCGAGGCTATAGGTGCCAGCCTCGACATCCTGGACGATAATTGAAGTGATAAGATAACCGGAGATCACGAAGAAGACGTCGACTCCGATGTAACCGCCTTTCGAAAGTCGTCCGAGGTGATAGAGTACAACGAGGAGAATTGCGACGGCTCTCAGGCCGTCGATATCCGGCCGGTAGCTCAAATGAGTGGAGTGCTGGGATGAAGAACTAAAGAGACGAGCCCACTGCATCGCCGCGTTCATAGCCTTTGGCTCCCCAACTCGGCGTATGCTGTCTCGCGAACACTATAGTGACTAGGGCCCGTAGCCCGCACAGCCGAGAAACCGTAGGGCGTCATGCGCCGGAAGGCAACAAACTGGAGTATCAAAGACCTTTTCCCGCAACGACACGACCGTTTCAATACGCTGCCCTACGGCGCACGGCCTGAGGCGTGTTGGCAATCATGTGCTGGATGTCGCCGGGAACACACTGCACGACGACGGTGTTTTGGGAGACCTCAAAAGCGACGGCTTGATTGAAGACAGTGGGTGAAGGGTTCATACTCACGGCCCCCGTCCGATCATTCTGGACTACCTACTGCCACTTTCCCTCACAACTTTTTCCGTTTGCCCTTCTTCACCCGCTCGCGATCGTCGGCGGTGTTGTCTTCAGCGGCGCGAGTTTTTCGTTTGCCGGACGGCGTGCTTTTCTCGTCGGCTTTGACCGACGCTTTGACCGTCTCTGGCTTCTTGATCGGCAGCGGCAGCGCATCGTCCTTCGGCTCGGCAATCAGTGGCTTTGGCATCACCGGCTTGGATCGCTTGACCGGCGCAACGACGGCGCCTGTGCCCACGCCTGCCGGTTCAGTACCCGATTTCACATCGGCAGGCGCAGGGTTCGGCACAACAGGCGCAGACGGCGACGCATTCGGTTCGGCGGACAGCGACGGGGACGGCGGATTTTCAGGCGACGACTGTGGACCGGCATCGCTCGTTTGTGCCTCAGCTTCGACGACGGCGTTGGCGTCGCTGCTAGCCGCGCTATTGCCGGCCGGCGCTTGGACGATGGGCGCGAACGCCCACGCCAACACAGCAACAAGTCCAGCGGTCTTCAAGGAACGCATGCCACCAACCGGTTGGGCTGCCCAATAGTGCTCAAATAGAGCGTCCTCGGATCATGGCACGGCGCGGCGCACTTGCGAAGTCACTGCCGGCCACACTTCGCCTCTGCATTTCACCAATATAAAATAGCCTAAAGCCGCTCACCGCGTGTCCAACAAATAGAAAGAGCCGGAGCAGCGGCTGCTCCGGCTCTTTCCAGACGCAAGTGACAGCCCGCTCGGGCCGGTTGCTCAGACCGGCGGGAGCTTGCCGTTCAAGATGCAAAAAACTGAACTCACGCAACAGGATGGCGCCATGCAGGCCCACCATCCGACGTCGCGCACCTCATGGTCAGGCCTCCTTTCAAGAAGCGCGACGACACGCGGCACGGAGAAAAGCTCTATCTGCGTCGCCAAATCCTGTCACCAACTTCGCGATGGGCCGGTGACTTGCGGTTCGCGTGAGCCCCTCCTAAGACAAGGCGCAAGAGTTCGAACAGCTTAAAGTTGCGTCTGCTACCGCTTTGATGCGCAACGGTCTCTCGCGGCAACCCTGACGGCGCGGATTTCATGTCACACAACACCTTCGGCCATTTGTTCCGCGTCACCACCTGGGGCGAGAGCCACGGCTTCGGCATCGGCTGCGTGGTCGATGGCTGCCCGCCGGGCATTCCACTCACGATTGAGGAAATCCAACGCGATCTCGACCGGCGCCGTCCAGGTCAGTCGCGCTTTACGACCCAGCGGCAGGAACCGGATACGGTCGAGATCCTGTCGGGCGTGTTCAATGACGCGTCGGGCCGGCAGGTGACGACCGGCGCGCCGATCGCGCTGATGATCCGCAACCAGGATCAGCGCTCGAAGGACTATAGCGAGATCGCCGACAAATTCCGGCCCGGTCATGCCGACTACACCTATCACGCGAAGTATGGCCTGCGCGATTATCGCGGTGGCGGTCGCTCGTCGGCGCGCGAAACGGCAGCTCGCGTTGCCGCCGGCGCTATCGCTCGCAAAGTGCTCGGCTCATCGGTGACGATCCGCGGCGCGCTCGTGCAAATGGGCAAGCACAAGATCGATCGATCGCGCTGGAACTGGGATGAAGTCGGCAACAACCCATTCTTTTCCCCCGACGCCGAAATGGCCAAGCAGTGGGAAAGCTACCTCGACGGCATTCGCAAATCGGGCTCATCGATCGGCGCGGTGATCGAGGTGGTGGCGGAAGGCGTGCCGGCCGGATGGGGGGCGCCGCTGTACGGCAAGCTCGACGGCGATCTGGCCAGCGCCATGATGTCAATCAACGCCGTCAAAGCTGTCGAAATCGGTGACGGCATGGCGGTTGCCGAACTGACGGGCGAAGAAAATGCCGACGAAATGCGCCCCAACGCCATTCCGCAGGGCCACCACCACGGGCCGGGCTTCATGTCCAACCACGCCGGCGGCATCCTCGGCGGCATTTCGAGTGGCCAGCCGGTTGTCTGCCGCTTTGCAGTCAAGCCGACGTCATCGATCCTGACGCCGCGCCGGACAGTGACCACCGGGGGCGACGCGACCACCATCGTCACCAAGGGCCGCCATGATCCGTGCGTCGGTATTCGCGCCGTGCCGATCGGCGAAGCGATGATGGCGTGCGTGCTCGCCGATCATCTCCTGCGCCATCGCGGGCAGTGTGGCTGACGCCAATTGGGTGATGGTTCGGGCCGCGAATTTAAGGTTAGCAAAAGGTAAAAATTGAACTCAAACCGGCATGAGGTTTGCTGAGGTCCAGCAGCGCGTCTCGCAGCGAGACATTTTCAGTTCCGGAGTTCAGCCTTATGTTTGCGTTCGTGGTCGCGGCCACCTCTCTGACGACAATCTATTCCGACTATCCGGTGTTTGCCGGACGCGGCGGGCCGGTCGAAGCCTACACCGACAAGGGGCCGATCGTTGAAATGATCGTCCGCTGCCCGGGCGGCACCGGCATCATGTCGTATTCGAAATCCGAGCGGGTCTATTGCAGCTCAAAGCACCGCTGCATGGCGTCGCTTGATGCAGCACTCGAAGATACCTGCGGCGCCAAATAAGTCGTCACGCACGCTTCCGCCGCACCATGATCTTCGACAAAAACGCCGGCCACCACGCGTCGGCGACAAGTCCCGCGTCGGTGAAAAGCCCATCGAGATCGTCGATCGCGTAGTGCCGGTAGTAGGGCTCGTGGAAGCGCTCGGGAAAGCCTTCGAGAAACCCGTCCCAGCCGCCGGGCTTGTCGCCCATCTGCAGACTGTCGATGAACACCAGCAGGCCGCCGGGCTTCAGGACCCGCGCCATTTCGCGCGCCACGGTCCGGCGCACATCGGGCGGCAACTCGTGGAACAGGAAGACGGTCGTCACGATATCCTGGCTGGCATCGGTTAGGGGCATCGCTTCGGCATTGGCATTGAGCCATACAGGCGGGCGCAGTCCATCAAGGTGGCGTTCGGCTTCGGCGAGATAACTTGTCGAGAGATCGAGCCCGGTCAGCTTCATGGCCGGATAGACGCGCCGCACTTCGCGCAGGAAGCGCCCCGTTCCGCAGGCGACATCGAGCAACGCCACATGGCGCTGATCGCGGCAGCGTAGAAAATCGGCGATCGGCCCAAGTGCTTGGCGGCGCATGGCGTGCGCCGTGCCGTTGAACAGCGTCTCGACCTGCACGTCGTAAAGCCGTGCCGAATCTTCCGACAGATAGCCGCCGGTCTGGAAATGGAAATCCTGCACAAAATAATCGGGTAAATCGCTGGCCGTGGGGGCGGCGGCCGTGGCGGTGTGCGTGTCGCGCTCCTGGCGGCGGCGCACCGTCTCGGGTAGATCGTTGAGCAAGAGCTTCAGCCGTGCAAGGTGATCGCTGAGGCCACCTGCCGGGTCGCTGCCCGCCGCCGCGGCATCACGGGCAACGAGCGCCGCATCGCGCCGGAACAGATCGAAAAGGTCGCGCATGACATCCTCGCGCGAGGGAACGGCCCGGTCCGGCGGGCGTGTGAAAGCCTCGGCGCCATGGCGGTGCGCTTCGCGTTTGGCAAGCTCCGATACTCCGGTGTACCACCCGAAGCGGAACATATTGCCGGCGAAATCCGCAGCGGCTCCGATCACGTTCGACATGCGAACACCTTTTGCGTCAGACGAACTCTCTATCCAGTATAACGGCTGAAAGACCCTCCCGGATGCCAAAATTCGACCACATCGTCATCCTGACCGGCGCCGGGATCTCAGCCGAATCCGGCGTCTCGACATTCCGCGACCCCAACGGCATCTGGGCCAAGTACGATTATCGCGACGTCGCGACACCGGAGGGGTTTGCGCGCAACCCAATGCTTGTGCACGAATTCTACAACATGCGCCGCCGTGCCCACCGGGACGTCCGGCCCAACGCGGCGCATCACGCTTTGGCCCGGCTTGAGCGCGAACACAGTGGCACCGTCACACTGGTGACGCAGAACGTTGACGCCCTGCATGACGCGGCGGGATCAAACAACCTCATCCACATGCACGGCGAGGCGCTGAAAGTCTGGTGTATAAACTGCGACCAGCGCCACGCCTGGCACGATGATCTATTCGAGGCGACGCCCTGCCCGTCGTGCGCCAAGCCGAAGGGGCTTCGCCCGGACGTCGTCTGGTTCGGCGAAGTGCCGTATCACATGGATCGCATTACTGAGGCGTTGACCCGCGCCGGTCTCTTCCTCTCAATCGGCACCAGCGGCAACGTCTACCCGGCGGCCGGTTTCGTGGCCGCCGCGCGTGCCAATGGCGCCCATACGGTGGAACTCAACCTGGAGCCGTCTGAGGGCAAGAGCCACTTCGCCGAAGCGCACTACGGCCCGGCGACCGAGGTCGTCCCAGCTTTCGTCGATCGCCTGCTCAGCGTGTGAACACCGTCACCGCTTCAATGTGCGGCGAGAAAATGAACTGATCGATCGGCGTCACGGGGCTCATTTTGAAACCGGCTTCGATCAACGTTTTGGCATCGCGGGCGAGTGTTGACGGCGCACACGAGATGGCCACCACGACCGGAACTTTCGAGCGGCCGAGACGTTCCGCCTGTTCGTTAGCACCGGCCCTCGGCGGATCGAACACAACGATATCGAAGCCATCCAATTCGCGCGGCGACAGCGGTTCGCGAAACAGGTCGCGCACTTTGGCTTCGATTGGCTTTAGTCCAGTGGCGCGCTTGGCGGCCGCCTGCAGTACGGCAATCGCACGCTTGTCGCTGTCGAACGCCGACACCTTGAGCCGCGCAGCGAGCGGAAACGTGAACGTGCCGATGCCGGAAAACAAATCGGCGGCGGCCCTGGCTTTCTTCGGCACTGCGGCCAGGATCATGTCGATCATCGCCCGCTCGGCCGCCTCTACTGCCTGCAGGAAAATCCCCTGCGGCGTATCGATGGCAACACCTGACACTATAATCTGCGGCTCGGCACGCATCACGACCGGATCGCCGGCGACCGTGAGGCGGGCAATCCGCGCCGCCGCCGCCAACTTGGCGAGCTTCGCGCGGGCATCGGACTCGAGCATCTTGACGCCATTGTCGAACGACACATCGAGACCGGCCGCAACGTGGGTAACAATCAGCCGGCCGCTTTTGGTCTCCGGCATGGCGATCCGGGTCATATCTCGCAAAACCGGTAGCGCGGCGACGATCTCAGGCTCCAGAACCGGACATTCGAGCATGTCGACAAGATCGTGGCGGCCCTCCTCGCGAAAGCCGATCGTCACCCGCGAGCCATGCCATTCGACGCCGAGAAACGCCCGGCGGCGCGACCGGAGCGGCATGCGCACAACCGGCTGGACGTCGGCCGCGAGACCGCGATGGGCAAAGGCGTCGGCGACGATGCTGCGTTTCCAGTCCGAATAGAGGGCGTCCGGCATGTGCTGGGCCATGCAGCCGCCGCATGTTCCATAGTGCCGGCACACAGGGGCCGCGCGCTCGGCGCTGGCCTCGACCAGCTCGGATGCGCCGTCGGCCGCGATGTGCCAGCGTTCGCCGGGCAACGCGCCGGAAATGAACCGATGGCCACTGGCTGTCGCCACCAAGCCATCGCCTTGTGCGCCGAGCTTTTCGATTGTGACGAGTTCGTCCTCAGCCATCGAGCCGCGCCCCCACCAGATATTCGACGTTGCCCGAACCGCCGGCGATCGGAGACTCGATCCGGCCGGTCACACGCCAACCTGGAACTTTATCGAGTGCCTGTACGACACGATCCAGTGCAGCTTGCCGTGCCACGACATCGCGGACGATGCCGCCCTTGCCGACGTTCTCAGGGCCAACCTCGAACTGCGGTTTGACAAGCGCCACGAGCCACGCAGCGGGTGCGGCAAAATTCAGGACCGACGGCAGAACCTTCAGCAGCGAGATAAAGCTGACGTCGATCACGACGGCGGTCACCAGTTCGGGGATTTCGACGATTGTGAGCTCGCGCGCATCCCGCCCCTCGAGCGACACAACCCGAGGGTCAATTGCCAGACTTGTATGAAGTTGATCCCGCCCTACATCCACGGCGTACACCTTGCCAGCGCCGCGCCGCAAAAGGACATCCGTGAAACCGCCTGTCGACGCCCCGATATCAATCGCAGTGACGCCCTCACACGCGAAGTCAAACGCCGCCAGCGCCGCCTCCAACTTGAGCGCGCCGCGCGAGGCGTATTCGGTACCAGCGCCCTCGGCCAGATCAACGGGCGCGGCCGGGTCCACCAACTTGCCGGCTTTGACAATCGTCGCACCGCCAATTGACACAAATCCGCGAACAATGGCGTCACGGGCGCGCGACCGCGTCGGTGCCAGGCCTCGCTCGACCATCAATTCGTCCAATCTCTTTCGCATGGCCGTTGTGTACGCTAAATTTTCGCCAGATCAACACGCCAACCCAAAGGGATTCTGATCATGATGAAACCGCTCATTGCCATGTTTGGCGTATCGCTTCTGCTCGCAGGTTGCGGGGAAAGCGCCAAAACGCCGGGCCGCACGGCGTCGCCAGCCGGCGCCAAAGTGACGATCCTCGAACCGAAGGAGGGTGCTGAGGCTTCTTCGCCCGTCACCGTGAAGTTCGGCATCGAAGGCATGGAGGTCGTTCCGGCCGGGACCGAAAAGGAGCACAGCGGCCACCACC
>JANORU010000033.1:0-1536 GCA_031415475.1 Hyphomicrobium sp. | reverse complement strand
TCCATCAGCCCACGAAATTCCGGGAAACTTGTGGCGATCATGGCCGTGTCATCGACCGTGACCGGCGTCTCGCTTGCCAAGCTCATCGTTAGGAATGCCATGGCGATGCGATGGTCAAGGTGGGTTGCCACTGTTCCGCCGCCGGCCACTTTCCCAGCGCCGTGAACAATCAGGGCATCACCCTCAACACGTGCGTGAACACCATTGGCAGCGAGACCGGCCGCGGTGGCAGCTAACCGGTCGCTTTCTTTGACTTTGAGTTCGGCAAGTCCATCCATACGGGTCTCGCCCTGCGCAAATCCGGCAATCGCCGCCAGAACGGGATACTCATCGATCATCGATGGTGCGCGCTCGGCTGGAACGTGCACGCCCTGGAGCTTGGAGGAGCGGGCCCGAATATCAGCCACCGGTTCACCGCCCTCCTCGCGCACGTTCAGGAATTCGATGTCGCCGCCCATCTCTTTGAGCGTCGTGTAAAGCCCGATGCGGGTCTCGTTGATCAGCACGCCCTCAACCGTCACGTCCGACCCCGGCACGATCAGCGCCGCCGCGATCAGAAAAGCCGCCGAGCTCGGATCCCCGGGGACGATGACATCGCGGCCGGTCATTTCCGCGTCGCCGGTGACTGTGATGTGGGTCTTGCCGTCTTTGATCTCGGTGCGCACCTCGGCGCCGAAGTAGCGCAACATCCGCTCGGTATGATCGCGCGTCGCCTCCGCCTCGATCACGGTCGTTTCGCCCGCCGCCATGAGGCCAGCGATCAGGATCGCGCTTTTGACCTGCGCTGAAGGGACGGGCAGTTCATAAGCGATCGGAACCAGGCTCGACGTGCCCTTCACGGTCAGAGGCAGCGTGTCCCTGGCCTCTAGCGTTTCGAGGCCCATCTGGCGGAGCGGCGTCAGCACGCGACCCATGGGCCGGCGCGATAGCGAGGCATCGCCCACCATCTGCACGGTCATGTCGTGGCCGGCGACGACGCCCATCATTAGCCGGGTGCCGGTGCCGGCGTTGCCGAAGTCGAGCGGGCCATCGGGCTGGCGCAAGCCGCCGACGCCACGTCCCAGAACCTGCCAGGTGTCTCCGGCTTTGGAGGCCGGGGCGCCCAGCGACGTCACCACCTTAGCGGTGTTCAAAACGTCCTCGGCCTCGAGGAGGCCCTTGATCGTCGTCCGGCCTGTGGACAATGCGCCGAACATCAACGCCCGGTGCGAAATCGATTTGTCGCCAGGAACGCGAACGCGACCCGTGAGGCCCTTGGCCTTTTCGGCGGCCAACGGCAGGGCCTTGGCATGGGACGAACTCGTCATGCGTCAATAGTCTTTCAGTTCGGCTAAATTGGACGGTATGGGACCGACTGTTCGGTCCGACACGTCCTGGCGCACGGGGCCATTGTCGGGCGGCATAGAGCGGCCAAGGGCGGGCCCTGTCAACGTGACGCCCCGCCCATTGTGCCCGATCCCGGCCCACGCGCCACAATTGCTTTTGACAGGCGCCGCGGCCTGTGGCAGACCCCGGCCTTCTCAGAAATCCCGAGGG
>JANORU010000032.1:0-1534 GCA_031415475.1 Hyphomicrobium sp. | reverse complement strand
AAACGGTCGCCGGTCGCCCTCAGAACTGCTTCAGCCAGTTGATAGTCATGTAGGGGTCCAAGTCGCTGTCCCGGCTGCCGCGAAACGCCCCGCCGGACACGCCGGCCGAGACGGACAACTCGCCGCCGTCCCACTCGTAGCGGCCGAAAACGCCGCCGCGGGCGAAATCCAGGAGTTCGTTCTTGTCTCTGCGGCCGCGAAACTGGTCGTTGCACTCGGTCTCATCCTTGTAGCCGAGATCGCAATCAGCCTGACCATCGAGATTGAGGGCTGCTTCCAAACCAAACGAAATGTTCGGCCAAAATCGATGGCCGGCGCGCAACCGCGCGGCCCGCGTTTCGTGAGCCTGCGACCATGACAAGTCGACGGACGCAAACGACGCTGGACCGATATCGAACCATACCTCGATGACTGCCTTGGCACCGAATTCGTCGCCGATGACCAGGTTTTCCGGGTCTTCCGGGCTAATGTCATGGCCGATTGCGGACACACCGGCGAAGGCTTTTGCAGTCATCGTACCCCAATGGATCTGGTAGCCGATCAGCGCGTCGGTGAAATAGGTCCGCGCCATGAACGACTGGATTTCGGGGATCGGGGACAGCGATCGGTCGCCCTTGTAGCGATAGCCGCCGTAGCCGCCGGCGGCGCGGAGCCTTAAGCCATCTTCGTGGATGTGAGTGAACGGCGAAACCGTGATGCCGGAATAGACCAGCCAGTTGTCCTTTGAGGCATCGGCGCCGGTCCAGACCTCGCGCCATTTCCAGACGTCACGCCAGGAGAGCGGCGCATCGTCCGCGACTGCGGCGAAATCAATGACGTGGGGGACTGAAAAAATCAGTGACAGGCAAACAATTCGCGCTGCGCCAAAGACGCCCCGTACCCCGCGACACGCAACACTAACACCCAACCCCGCACCCAATCGAACAACGCGATAGTAAGAGCGCTGACGATATTTGCGTCTCGCTGAGCAGAACTGTCAAATACATTAACCAAAATGGGTGGTTGCTACCATATAGTGCACAAATACTAGGAAGCAACCTTAGATTGATTTAGTATTTTCTTTTCACTGACGATCGCACCGGCATCTGCCAGCCAGGACGCGCAAATGAAGGTCGTCACCTCGCGCAATTGTGCATGCGAGTTGAGCAGCGTATGCCGCAAGAAAACCGTAACAATGCTCCCTTAGTTGCGTCGCGTCGTCAGGCCCGCATCCTCGGAGCGGGCTGGCTTGTTCCGGAGTTTGGTCATGTACAGTTATCGCTCGCACGACTGGCTTAGTGCATTGTCCGGTCCAGAAACCTGGCGCTCGAACGCACCGGCAGCGGACGTGATGCAAGTTGCCATCGAGCCGTGGAAAGCGGTTTTAAAGTGCCAGGCCGAATGGGTCGGATATGTCAGCCGGCGGGCGCAAAGCGACTTCGAACTGTCATCGCGCTTCCGTGGCTGCCGCACGCCAGCCGAGGTTGCGCAGGTCCAGTCGGAGTATTGGCAAACGGCGATCGATCAAACGCGCGACAGCACCGCGCGCATGATG
>JANORU010000031.1:0-21713 GCA_031415475.1 Hyphomicrobium sp. | reverse complement strand
GGGTGGCGGGGGGGGGGGGGCCCCCGCGGCCAGTTCGAATAAGTAGCTGCCCCTCACCCCAACCCTCTCCCCATTCGAAGTCGAATGGGGAGAGGGGGTTATTGTCTACTTCTTCTCTACATCCCGCCGCACTTTTTCGCTGAACAGCAACGCATCGATCCGTGACACTTCCTCGAACGTTTCATCCTCGCGGAAGCGAATATCTGGCGCATATTTAAGGTTCAGCGTGTGAGCCACTTCGGCGCGAATGAACTTTTTGTTGCGCTCCAAAGCAGCGATCACTGCAGCGGTATCTTTTCCACCGAGCGGCATGACATAGGCGGTCGCGATCTTGAGATCTGGCGAAATGCGCACTTCGGGGATCGACACAACATGCGCCGCCAGCACGTCGTCGTGAATATCGCTGCGCGCCAGCAGCTCAGCCAGCCTATGACGGATCATTTCAGCGACCCGAAGCATACGCTGCGAGGGGCCGTTCTTGGGCATTTGCTTCTTGCGAGTCACACGTCACTCCGCAGCGGGATCGGACCGCCTACGGCCTCTCTATGAAATTGCACTTCGGCTCGAAGAGCCCAGCGGTCAAGGGCCGCCGCGCCATGCCGCGCCCCCGCGGAGTAAGCCCGCGCAGCCCTTAAAGCTGCGCGGATCAGCTTGCGTGAGCGATTAAAGACTCCGAGTCACCGTCTCAACATTGAAGCACTCGATGACGTCGCCCTCACGCAGGTCTTGGTAGTTCGCAAACGACATGCCGCATTCCTGGCCGGACGGAACTTCCTTCACGTCGTCCTTGAAGCGCTTCAGGATTGACAGCGACCCTTCGTGGATCACGACGTTGTCGCGGATCAGACGTACCTTGCCACCGCGCTGAACCTTGCCTTCCGTGACACGGCAGCCGGCAACCTTGCCGACCTTGGTGATGTTGAAGACCTGCAGCACTTCGGCATTGCCAAGGAAGACTTCGCGGATGGTCGGCGCCAACAGGCCGGACATCGCCGCCTTCACGTCATCGACCAGATCGTAGATGATGTTGTAGTAGCGAATTTCGAGGCCCGCCGTTTCGGCGGCGCGTTTGGCCTGCTCGTTGGCGCGCACGTTGAAGCCGATGACAACGGCCTTAGATGCGCCTGCGAGCGCAATATCCGATTCGGTAATGCCGCCAACCGCCCAATGGACGATACGGGCTTCGACCTCGTCGGTGCCGAGCTTCTTCAGTGCGCCTATGATGGCTTCGACCGAGCCCTGCACGTCGCCCTTGATGAGCAGGTTGAATTCCTTGCGGCCAGCGTCCTTGAGCTGCTGCATCATCTGCTCAAGTGTGCTCTTGGTGCCGGCGGCACCCAGCGTCTCGCGGCGCTTGCGGACGCGGTAGTCGGTGATTTCGCGGGCTCGGCCTTCGGACTCGACAACCGCGATCTGGTCGCCGGCTTCGGGTGCCGAGTCGAAGCCCAAAACTTCAACAGGAATAGACGGGCCGGCTTCAGGAATGTTCACACCGCGATCGTCAATCAAGGCGCGCACACGGCCCCAGGCCTTGCCGGCTACAACGATATCGCCGACCTTCAAGGTGCCGCGCTGGACAAGCACGGTGCCGACAGGGCCGCGGCCACGCTCCAGCTTGGCTTCGATGACAATGCCTTCGGCCGATCGGTCCGGATTGGACTTCAAGTCGAGAATTTCGGCCTGCAAATGGATGGCTTCCAGCAGCTTATCGAGGTTGGTGCGTTTCAGCGCCGACACCGGCACTTCAAGCGTATCACCACCCATGCTCTCGACCACGATTTCATGCTGCAACAGGTCGGTCTTGACCCGGTTCGGATCGGATTGCGGCTTATCGATCTTGTTGATCGCGACAATCATCGGCACGCCGGCTGCCTTGGCGTGATTGATGGCCTCGACCGTTTGCGGCATCACGCCATCATCGGCGGCGACGACCAGCACGACGATATCGGTAACTTTCGCACCACGGGCACGCATCGCCGTAAAGGCGGCGTGACCCGGCGTATCGATGAAGGTGACCTTATCACCATTGGGAGTTGTCACCTGATAGGCACCGATATGCTGCGTAATCCCGCCGGCTTCACCGGACACCACGTTGGTCTGCCGGATGGCATCCAAGAGTGAGGTCTTGCCGTGGTCGACGTGGCCCATGATGGTCACGACTGGGGCACGCGACTTCAGGCTCTCGCCGTCGTCCTTGTCGCCGATAAAGCCAGTTTCAACGTCGGCTTCCGAAACGCGCTTGGCGGTGTGGCCAAACTCTTGAACAAGCAGCTCCGCGGTGTCGGCGTCGATCACGTCGGTGATCTTGTGCATCGCGCCGTCCTTCATCAAAATCTTGATGAGGTCGACGGCACGTTCCGTCATGCGGTTCGACAATTCCTGAATGGTAATGGCCTCAGGAATAATAACTTCGCGCACAATCTTGTCCCGTGGCTGCTGAACGCCCATCGCCTTCAGGCGTTCGCGCTCGCGCTTGCGCTTCAACGACGCCAGCGATCGCTCGCGCTGCTGATCGTCGAACGCGTTGTTGATGGTGAGCTTGACGCGCTCCTTTTGCGGCTCGGGCGTTGCCTTGACGGGCGTACGCACCAGCTTGCCGCCACGCTTGATGACGCGTGTTTCTTCTTCGTCCGCCGCCTCGACAGGCTTTACGACCCGGCGTGGCTCGCCCCGGACATCCTTGCCCTTCGGCGGCTCGACGCCAGCACGATCGGCGGCCGGCGGTGGACCGCCGCGGCCAGGAATGCTGATCTCTTTCGGCCGGCCACCTTCGCGCGGCATATGCGCGGTATTATACCCGCCCTGTGCCGGGCGTGGCCGTGAGTACTGACCCGGCGCTCCAGATGCTGGCGGCCCGCGGTCGTCAGACCGGCGCGGCGCCGGCCCATCGGTGCGCGGTGTTGCTTCGCGCGAGACGGGCTCTGGCTTCAAGACGGGTGACTTCGCTTCGGCAACGATGACAGTTTCCGACGGTGCAGCTTGCGGTTCGCTGGCGCGGGCTTCGGCTTCAAGCCGATCCACTTCGGCGCGTTGGCTATCGTCAACCTCGGCTAAACGGCGCGCTTCGGCCAAGGCTCGCGCCCGGGCGTCGCGCTCTTCGGGCCGTAACGTCGGCTGACGGTCGTTGCTGCTTGAACTCGTGCGCTGTGCGGGGGCGGATGACGCCGCTGGTTTTGTTGGCGCCGGGGCGACGGCAGCTGGTGCTTCTCCCTCGGCCCCGCCTGCGCCACCAAGTTTGCGCGTCTTGCGCTTCTCGACGACAACCGATTTCGACCGGCCATGACTAAAGTTCTGCCGGACATGTCCGGACTCAACCGTGCGCTGAAGGGAGAGCGGCTTACGTCCACCCGCACCGGCCGCAGCGCCAGATCCTGCGGCGGCACCCGTGCCGCCGGGGCGCTGCGTCTTGTCGGTCGAGTCTTTCGTTTCGGTCATGCGGTGTCCGTTCAACCTTCAGTAGGGGAGTGGAGAGCCGTGTCTTTGACAGAAAAGCCATTCGACCGGTAGCGCGCAAAACGCCCAGTCTCGTGGAGCAGCCTATCAGTGGCGCCGCCGCGTTTGAGGGCAGCATGTACCACATTTGTCCGGCCAATGGCCAAGCTCATTTCTTCAATCGTGAAAACGGCTTCAATAACCGCTGGCAGGCCCGAATCCCGGCGGATTGCCTTGAATTTGCGGTCGAGTTTGTCACGGCCGCCCTCTGCGGCATCGGCAGCGTGAAACAGCGCAACGGCGTCGCCCGCCTCAATCGCCGCATCGACCTGGGCGAACCCTGTCGTCACTGACCCGGCCTTGCGGGCAATCGATAGGGCATCCAAAGCCCGGCGCCGGAACATGGCCTCCACCTGATCGGCCAGATCAGAATCGACCGTCACCTGCCGCTTGAGGCTGCGGGCGAAGACCTTGGCTTTCAGCGCTTCGGCAAGGGCTGCCCGTTCGGCTGTTACCCAAACTCCGCGGCCGGGCAGAACCGCGCCCGGATCGGTAACCATCCGGCCACTGGGGTCGGCAACGAAGCGCAACAGTTCAGCGCGCGGTTTCTCGAGCCGCGTGACCGCACACAGGCGCAGCGGTCCGCAAACCGCGTCGTTTCGATCGTCCGGTAACCGGCCTGTCGCCTTCGAGGTCAAATCCCTCACACCTTGTCATAACCCAGCGCATCACGCCTCAGGCGAAGCAGCCGCTTCGCCATCCGCCTCGTCATCGGCAGCAGTTTGCGACCCCACCAACTCTTCTTCCGTGATCCATCCGGCCTGTACGCGGGCCGCCATGATCATGTCTTCAGCGTCCTTGCGTTCGAGTTCGAAGGCTTCGAGGAAGCCCTTATGGCGAACCGGCTCGCTGTCCTTCTTGCGCTCCGTCCAGCCGACCAGATCATCGGTTGCGCAATCGGCCAGATTTTCGAGCGATTTGACGCCGTTCTCACCGAGGGCAACCATCATGGCAGTGGTAACGCCTGCGACCTTGGCCAGATCGTCCGATACGCCAAGTTCGCGGCGGCGGGCATCACGTTCGGCTTCCTGCTTTTCGAGATAATCGCGGGCACGAGATTGGATTTCGGCCGCCGTGTTCTCGTCGAAGCCTTCGATGTGAGCGACTTCGGAAAGGTCAACGAACGCCACCTCCTCGACCGAGGCAAATCCCTCGGTGACGAGCAACTGCGCGATCACTTCGTCGACATCGAGCGCATCCATGAATATCTGCGACCGCTCGGCGAATTCCTTCTGACGGCGTTCGCTTTCCTCAGCTTCGGTCAGGATGTCGATATCCCAGCCGGTCAGCTGCGAGGCAAGCCTTACGTTCTGGCCGCGCCGGCCAATGGCGAGCGACAGCTGCGCCTCGGGCACCACGACTTCGATGCGGTTGGAATCTTCGTCGAGTACAACCTTGCTGACTTCCGCGGGCGCAAGCGCGTTGACGATGAAGCTTGCCGCATCATTGTTCCACTGGATTATGTCGACTTTTTCGCCCTGTAGTTCGTTGACGACTGCCTGCACGCGGGCGCCGCGCATACCAACGCATGCGCCGACCGGATCGATCGAGGTATCCTTGGAGATAACCGCGATTTTGGCCCGCGAACCGGGGTCGCGCGCGACCGACTTGATCTCGACAACGCCATCGTAAATTTCAGGAACTTCTGCGGCGAAAAGTTTGGCCATGAACTCGGACCGCGCACGAGACAGGAAAATCTGCGGCCCGCGCTGTTCGCGGCGCACGTCGTAAATGTAGGCGCGGATACGATCGCCATACTTGACGTTCTCGCGCGGGATCATCTCATCACGGCGGATGATGCCTTCGGCGCGGCCGAGATCGACGATCACGTTGCCGTATTCAGCACGCTTGACCGTTCCGTTGATGATTTCGCCAATGCGGTCCTTGTATTCGCCGAACTGGCGGTCGCGCTCGGCTTCACGCACCTGCTGGACGATCACCTGCTTGGCGTTCTGCGCGGCGACGCGGCCAAACTCGAGCGGCGGAAGCACCTCGGCAATCAAATCGCCGACCTTCGCGTCCGGATTGCGCTTCAAGGCATCGGCCAGCGTGATCTGCGTTGAATCGTTCTCAATCTCGTCGACCACGGCCTGGACGCGGGTGAGCTTGGCTTCACCGGTTTTCGGATCGATCTCGCAGCGGATATCGTTCTCCGCTCCGTAGCGCGATTTGGCGGCCTTCTGGATCGCGTTTTCCATCGCCTGAATGACGATCTTGCGATCAATTGATTTCTCGCGAGCAACCGCCTCGGCGATCTGGAGAAGTTCGAGTTTGTTGGCGCTAACGCCGGCGACGCCCATGGTCAGTTGTCCTCGTTGTCATCTACGACGAAATCACCCGGCTCAGCCCCATCGGCAAAACCGGTCTTGTCCTTCAACTTCGAACGCGACAGGGCTTCGCGGATCAGATCGTCCGTCAAAACCAGCCGCGCCTCGGAAACGAGCCCAATCGGAACGCCGAGCACCTTGGGGCCGACCTCTTCGAGATCGACTTCGACCCGGACTTCGCCATCCTCGTAGCCGTCGAGCGTGCCTTTTAATTTGCGCCGGCCATCAATCGGCTGCTTCAGATCGACCTTAACTTCGTGCCCCGCCCAATCCTCGAAATCGCTCGGCCTGACGAGGGGCCGGTCGATGCCGGGCGAAGAGATTTCCAGGCGATAGGCGTCGCTCACCACGTCGTTGGCATCGAGAAGTGGCGAAAGCTGACGCGATACCGCTTCGCAATCCTCGATTGTGAACGAACCATCCGGCCGCTCGGCCATAATTTGCAGGGTTTTGCCGTCGCGCCCCGAGATGTGGACGCGAACCAGACGGAACCCAAGGCTTTCGATCACAGGCTCCACGAGATCGGCGACTGTAGCCGCAAACCCAGTTTCTCGAAAATAGCGCGCACCAAGGGCATTTGCCTCGGCCTGCATCGGCGCCTCACGGGACCAGAATTCTATCTCCGCCAGACCACTCAACCCCTTGGTACAAAACAAAAAGAGCGGACCCTCGCGGGCCCACTCTCAAGAGTTGAGATGATCATGAGCAGGATCAAAATATGAAAAAACGCCGGCGAATGCAACGTTTTTTCGCACGCATTAACCGGTCTGGGCCGCGAATTCTCAGCTCCGCCGCCTGAACCGCAGATACATTGGGGCCCGCCCCTCCCTTAGCGCCTTGGCTTCGTAGCGCGTTCCAGGCCAATCGGGCCATGGTGTTCGCCAATCGGCAGGGCCTGCAGCCAGCCAGTCGAACCCCGGATGAGTGGTCACCGCGAGCAGCGTGGTGCGAGCGTAGTCGCCGATGTCGGTCGCAACCCTTAGCTCTGCCCCCGGCTGCATGATGTAATGCAAATCATCGAGCAACGCAGGCGACACAAGCCGGCGCTTGTGGTGGCGCGTCTTCGGCCAGGGATCGGGATAGAGAATGTAAACTTGACCGAGCGACTTCGGCGGCAAGAGCCGCAACAATGGCCGGACGTCATCGGCGTGAACGCGCACGTTGTCGAGGCCGTACTCCTCGATCGCCGACAACAGCTTGATCACGCCGTCTTGGAACGGCTCGCAGCCGATGTGGCCGACAGCCGGATTGCGGCGCGCTTCAGCGACCAGATGTTCGCCGCCGCCAAAACCGATTTCAAGGCACACCGAACTTACCGGCATGGCAAAAAGCTCACCAAGCGGGGCACCGCCACACCTTGCGAGGTCGAGTGCAACGCGCGGCAGAACAGTGTCGAGAAGCGATTGCTGGCGCGGGCTCGGCTTTCGCCCGCGCTTTCGTCCAAACGAGCGCAGCTCCGCCTGACCGGACGGACCCGCCGTCACGTTAGACCGCAGCCGTGATCTTGGCGGCGAGGTCGGTCTTCTCCCACGAGAAGCCGCCGTCGTTGTCGGGCGCGCGGCCAAAATAGCCGTAAGCCGAGGTGCGCGCATAGATCGGCCGGTTGAGGTCGAGATGTGTGCGGATACCGCGCGGCGAGAGATCCATAACCTTGTCGAGCGCGATTTCGAGAGCTGCCTCGTCGACTTTGCCGGTACCGTGGGTATCGACATAGATCGACAGCGGCTTGGCGACGCCGATGGCGTAGGACACCTGGATCGTGCAGCGGTCTGCGAGGCCGGCGGCCACGACGTTCTTGGCGAGATAGCGCGCGGCGTAGGCTGCCGAACGATCGACCTTGGTTGGGTCCTTGCCGGAGAACGCGCCGCCACCATGGGGAGCCGCACCGCCGTAGGTATCGACAATGATCTTGCGACCGGTGAGGCCGCAGTCGCCGTCCGGTCCGCCGATGTAAAATTTACCGGTCGGATTGATGTGCCAGACGGTATCTTTGCTGATCCAACCCTCAGGCAGCGCCTTGTGCACGAACGGCTCGATGATGGCGCGCACCTGGTTCGAGGTAAGATCCTCAACGACGTGCTGATGCGAGACGACGATCTGCGTCACGCCGACCGGCTTGCCGTTTTCATAACGAACGGTGACCTGGCTCTTGGAGTCGGGACCGAGTTTGGTCGCATCTCCGCTTGGTGCCTTGCGGGCGCGAGCGAGGTCTTCGAGTATCTTGTGGCTGTAGTAGATCGGCGCCGGCATCAGCACTGGCGTATCGGTGCAGGCATAGCCAAACATGATGCCCTGGTCGCCCGCTCCTTCTTCCTGATTGGTCGGCTGCTTGGCATCGACGCCGGCAGCAATGTCGGCCGACTGGCTGTGCAGCAGAACTTCGATGTTGACGTTGGCCCAGTGGAAGCCGTCCTGCTCGTAGCCGATATCCTTGATGGCCTTGCGGGTCAGACCCTGAATGGTCTCAACCGTTACGCCGCGCGGGCCGCGATATTCGCCGGCAATGATCACCCGATTGGTGGTCGCCATCGTTTCGCAGGCGGCGCGCAGCGACCAGGGATCGATGCCCTCTTTGGCGCCTTCCCGGTAAAAGGCGTCGACCACCTCATCGGAAATGCGATCACAGACCTTGTCCGGATGCCCCTCAGAAACCGACTCGCTGGTGAACAGGAATGATTGACGGGCCACCATAATCCCCATGGTTGACGCTATTCTCGAAAGCCGCCGTTGTCTTGCAGCCTTTGGAGAATGGGTCAAGCCTGGATGGCTACAAGGGGCGGCCTTTTGCCTGCGTCTTTTCAGGCCGGAGCAGGGTGTGAAGTTGTGCGGACAGATGGCGGCCGTCAGCCGGTCTTGGTTTGCTCACCGGCGATCGAACGCACCATGTCAACGACCGAACGCCGGACACGGGGATCGGTGATCCTGACAAAGGCCTTGTTCAATTCCAAACCTTCGCGGGTCGAGAGAAAATCAACCACATAGCTGTCTGCCGGGCGCTCTGAAAACCCGGCCGCCATGGCCGCCGGCAAGGTGGCAGACGACATTTCCTCATAAAAGAACTGGATTGGCACACCCATGACCTGTGCAAGTTCGAAAAGTCGGCTTGCGCCTATGCGATTTACGCCCTTTTCGTACTTTTGGACCTGCTGGAAGGTCAGACCAAGATGCTCTCCGAGACGCTCCTGGCTCATGCCGAGAAGCATGCGGCGAAGGCGGACGCGAGCACCAACGTGCGCATCGATTGGATTAGGCCGTCGCGAGCTGTTGCGATCTCCCGCAGCAACCACCAGCGCTTCATCCTTATCGTTGACGGTCATTCTCGCACTGTATCCAGGATAGCAACCAAAGCACCGCAATTGCTAGGTGCAACGTCTCATGACGTCAACCTATAGTCTACTAAATTATACGTCGTTTAATATAGAAACCCCAGTCAATCATGGGTTTTCGACGAATTTGCCGCGCCGAGCGAACACGATCATTACAGCAAAGCCAAGTTGCATCAATACGTAAATAAGGTCGCCAAAGCGCGCGTAAATCGGCGGCGTGAGACGGCCAGCAATCGGCCCATCGATCACGCCCTTCTCGTCCAAACCGAGGCTTGCGGTGACCCGGCCAACCGGATCGATCAGGGCCGAGATGCCGTTGTTGGCGGCCCGAGCGATCGCCACCCCTTCTTCGACAGCTCGAACCCGGGCTTGATGCAAATGCTGCCGTGGGCCTGTCGTGTTGCCGAACCATCCGTCGTTTGTGACATTGACGATCAGGTCAGGACGCTCGCGTCCTTGAATAACGGCCGCCGGAAAAATGGCTTCATAACAGATGAGGCCGAGGATCGCCGGGCCATCGGCGATGCCGATCAGCGGCCGTGGCTGAGCGCCATCGGCAAACCCGCCACGCAGCTTTGTCAGCTGTCTGAAACCAATGGCCTCGAGCAGCGGTTGGAACGGCAGATACTCGCCGAATGGAACAAGGTGGATCTTGTCGTAGACAGCACGCGCCTCGCCGTCACTGCCGAACGCGATCAGGCTGTTGTAGGCCCGGCGCGCGCCCTGCGTTCCGTCACTCTTTGCAGGGTCCTGTTCGAGCCTCAAGCCACCCGCATAGAGATGCGTACCGGGTGGCAGCAGTTCGCCGATCACCGCCAGCGCCTTGGGTTCATCGAGCGGTCGGAACGGCATCGCCGCTTCCGGCCAGACGACAATCGATACGCCTTCAAGGTTGTCGATCGTGCCATCGGGCTTCTTGCGGGACATGCCGAGGTGCGTTTCAAAAATCTCTCGCTGCTTTTCCGGCAGCCATTTTTCGCGCTGCAGAACACTCGGCTGCACGATCCGCACTTTGAAATCCGGCCGCTCGATAAGCGCGACCGATGACAGGCGGTAATTGCCATACGCGAGCAGGCAGGCGAGCACACCTGCCGAAATCGCAACGCCCCGATAGGCGTGCACCGGCGCGGCATGGTCTTGCGGGTGTTCCGTGGCCAGCACCAGGGGAGCTGTAAAAATCACGACGGCCAACAGCGTCAAACCATAGATTCCGATCACGGCCGCAGACTGCATCAGCACAAGCGGCGACGTCAGGGCGTAACCGAGCACGTTCCATGGAAACCCAGTCAGCACATGACCGCGCAGCCATTCGGCGCTTGAAAATGCCACCGCCATGACCAGCAATCCGGCGACGCCCGGCCGCCACAGCGCGTGCGTTACGGCCGACGCGGCGGCATAGAACAGGGCAAGACCTGCCGGCAAGAGCGTGACCGCGAACGGCAACAGCCAGCCGAACTGGTCGGCTTCGACCAGAAAAGCTTCGCCGATCCAGAACAGTCCGCCGAAGAAGAAGCCGAACCCAAACCACCAGCCGTCGCGTAAGGCAGACCGCCAGTTGGAGTTGGGCGATGCAGCTGGAGCGATGAGCCACGTCAGAACAGCGAGCGTGATGAACAAGACCGGCCAGAGAAAAAACGGCGCGAAAGCCAGATCACTCAGCAGGCCGGCAACACATGCCAGCGCGGCACGCCGCCAGCCGGTCTGCGACGTGACGAACGACTTCCCGCGGACAGCGAAGTCTGAGAACCGAGCCGCAAAATTCTGCCCGGGTCCATGCGCGGCGGGTGTCACGCTCTGCCTCACGACTTCTTGGATTCGGCTTGGCTAAGAGCTGCGTCGGCTGCCAGTTTCGGCTTATAAATTTTAAGTTTCTTCACCCGGCGCGGATCGGCATCAAGCACTTCGAATTCGATGCCGGAGGCATGTCGCACCACCTCGCCGCGCGCCGGCACGCGGCCGACGATCGAGAAGATCAGGCCGCCGAGGGTATCGATGTCTTCTTCTTCATCCGGTGTCAGCAGCTTGATCTCGAACCGTTCTTCGAGTTCGGAAATCGGCGTACGGCCCGATGCTACAAGCCCGTAGCGAGCATCTTCCGTAACATGGGCGGCTTCGGTTTCGTCATGTTCGTCTTCGATGTTGCCGACAATCTGTTCGACCAGATCCTCGATAGTCACAAGGCCGTCGGTGCCGCCGTATTCATCGACCACCAGCGCCATGTGAATGCGCGAGGTTTGCATACGAATCAGCAAATTCATCGCCGGCATCGACGGCGGAACATAAAGAACGGGCCGGCGAATTCTCGCCGCCGAGATCGGCTTTTCCATATCAAGCCGGGAGAGATCGGGCTTGGCGACCAGGGCCTCTTGCTTTGTCAGATGGGCAGGCCCGCCCGCCGCCGGTTCGGCACGCGGCTCGATCTTGAGTTTGGGATCGCCGAACGCCCGGCCATACGCTTCAGCCGACAGCCAGCGAAACAGATCCTTGATGTGGATCATGCCGCGCGGGTCATCGAGCGTCTCGTGAAATACCGGAATGCGCGACACGCCCGCTTCCTCGAATAGCGAGACGATTTCTCCCAGCGTTTCGCTTTCGTCGATGGCAATAATATCGGCGCGCGGCACCATGATATCGTCGACGCGGCTCGCGCCAAACTGCAACAGCCGGCCGAGCATCTCGCGTTCTTCGACGCTGAACGCGCCGCCGGCGGCGCCTTTTTCCTGCAGCGCATTCTCGAGCGCGGCGCGTAGCGTCGGTTGGCCTTGCAGCCCGAGACGGACGAGGAGTGTCGAAAGCCAACTTGCCCCACCGCCACCGGAGCCCTCCGAACCCGCTTCAGCCGATCGCGCCGGCTTATTGTCGCTCATGCTCATGGGGTGGCTGCTTCTTTGGTTCGTTGCGGGGCGTCCACATAGGGGTCGGAGACCCCGAGTGCTGCCAGGACCTCGATTTCTAGGCCCTCCATAACTGCAGCGTCAGCATCGGTCTCGTGATCGCATCCGAGAAGATGCAAGAGGCCGTGCACGACAAGATGCTGGAGATGGTGGGAAGGTGCCACACTTTGCTCAACGGCTTCTCTCGCGATGGTGTCTTCTGCAACCACGACATCGCCGAGCCAGCGCACGCCTTCGCTCTCACTTGGCAAGCTGGCGCTGGCCGGAAACGACAGCACGTTGGTCGGTTTGTCTTGGCGGCGATAGGTAGCGTTGAGCGTGCGCACGGCATCATCGCTGCTTAACGCGATGCACGCTTCGGCCGCTGGCGACTTGCGGAACTTTGCATGACCGGCCAGCGCGGCGGCCGCTGCCACGATCAGGGCTTCTGTGGCCTCGAACCCCGGCCATACGCCATCATCATGCACGACGCTGACGGTCAGCCATGCGCGCTCCGATGCCTGCTCAGCTTGTGACCTGCTTCTACTGTCGCCTTCGTCCGGCATTAGGCTTTCTTCCCGCCGGCCTTGTCATAGGCGGCAACGATCTTACCCACCAGATCGCGGCGCACGACATCAGAGCCCGTAAATCGCACGATTGAAATATCCTCGATCCCGTCGAGCAGTTGGACGGCCTCATCGAGCCCGGACTTGATGCCGGGCGGCAAATCGATCTGCGAGGGGTCGCCGGTGACGACCATTTTCGAGTTCTCGCCAAGACGTGTCAGAAACATTTTCATCTGCATCGGCGTCGTGTTCTGGGCTTCATCGAGGATCACGAACGCGTTGGCGAGCGTGCGCCCGCGCATGAACGCCAGCGGCGCGATTTCGATGACACCGATCTCGAGATCGCGCTCAACCTTTTCGGGCGGCAACACATCATCGAGCGCATCGTAGAGCGGCCGCAGATAAGGATCGACCTTTTCGCGCATGTCGCCCGGCAGGAAGCCCAACCGCTCGCCGGCCTCGACGGCCGGTCGCGAGAGAATAATGCGTTCGACCATGCCGCGTTCTAGACACTGAGCGGCGTAGGCGACCGCCAGATACGTCTTACCGGTGCCGGCCGGGCCGATACCGAAGACGAGATCAGTGGTATCGAGCGCGCGGATGTATTCGCTCTGCATCGGCGTCCGCGCCTTGATTACGCGGCGGCGCGTTGCGATTTGCGCCTGCCCGTCCTTGGGAGCCGTTTCTTGGCGCGCGTGGCGGATCAGTCCGTCGAAATCACCGGCTGTCACGTTATCGCCCTTGGTTGCGCGCTTGTAGATTTCTTCGAGGATGCCGCGTGCCAGATCGCAGGCCTGTTCCGCGCCGGTCAGGATCACGACGTTGCCGTGGGCGTGCGCCTCGATCCCGAGCCGGTCTTCAAGCAGGGCGAGATGGGCATCGAATTCACCGAGCGCCCGCGTCAGGGCACGATTGTCCTCGAATGGAACCACCAGCCGCTTGTTGGCAGCTTGCGCCTTGGACCCGCGCCCGGCACCGGGAACAGGCTGTCCGCGAAATCCAGTCAATAAGGTCTCCTGAAGCCCAATACCGGGCACGATTCGCAGTGGCCCAGAGAGAGGCCATCATAGGGGCGAGCGGGCCGAACGCCAACAGGGCGGCCAACACTGTTGCCAAATTCCCTGTTTGCGGTGTCAAAAGAGCTTAACAGTGCCGGACAGGCTGTTGGTATTGGCCAATGAAATGGCCACGGGCATGATTTCGCCGATCATCGTTGCGGCCGCTTCGGCGTAGACGAGCTGCTGATACGGCGACCGGCCGACCAGAACGCCCGGATTACGGCTCTTGCGTTCGAACAGAACGTCGACAGTCTGCCCGATCATAGCCGTGTTGAAGGCTGCTTGCTGGCTCATGAGGAGGGCCTGCAGCCGGGCCAGCCGTTCCGATTTCTCGTCTTCAGGCACGTCGTTGCCGAGCGTCGCTGACGGAGTGCCCGGACGCGGACTATATTTGAACGAATAAGATTGCGCGTAACCGATATCGCCCACGAGATCGAGCGTCGCCTGGAACTCGGATTCGGTCTCGCCCGGAAAGCCGACGATGATGTCCGTCGACACCGCGATGTCAGGCCGCGCCGTGCGAACCTTCTCGATCTGGCGGCGATAGTGATCGGCAGTGTGACGGCGGTTCATCGCAGCAAGGATGCGGTCTGAACCCGACTGAACCGGCAAGTGCAAATAAGGCATGACCTTTGGCTCATCGCCGTGCAGCGCGATCAGGTCGTCGTCCATATCGCGCGGATGGCTTGTCATGTAGCGCAAGCGTACCAAGCCTTCGATTGACACGAGGTGCCGTAAAAGGCCGGCAAGCGTCGCGACATCTCCCGAAAGTCCAGCGCCGTGGTAGGCGTTGACGTTCTGGCCGAGCAGCGTCAAGTCGCGCGCGCCACCCTGTACGAGCTTGCGCGCCTCCCGTTCGACGTCACTCACCGATCGGGAATACTCGGCCCCACGTGTGTAGGGCACGACGCAGAACGTACAGAACTTATCGCAACCTTCCTGAACGGTCAGAAACGCAGCCGGGGATTTGGGCGTCGTCCGCGCCGGAAGCTCGGCGAACTTCTCTTGGTCTGGAAACTCGGTTTCGACGACCCGGACGCCGGTTGAGCGGGCATCTGCCACCAGCTTCGGCAGCTTGTGATAGCTCTGCGGACCAACAACGATATCGACCGCTGGCGAGCGCGCGGCAATCTCCGCGCCTTCCGCCTGGGCAACGCAGCCAGCCACGGTCACAATAGTATTCTGACCTTGGCGGCGGCGCGCTTCCTTCACCTGGCGAATGCGGCCGAGGTCCGAGTAAACCTTCTCGGAAGCCTTTTCGCGGATGTGGCAGGTGTTGAGAATGACGAGGTCGGCGTCCTCGACGGCGGTGGTTTCGCTGTAGCCACCGGCAGCGAGCGCCTCGGCCATGCGCTCGCTGTCATAGACATTCATCTGGCAGCCGAACGTTTTGATGAAGACACGTTTGTCGCCGGTCATATGGCTCTTGTTGTCCTTGCGATATCCCGGTTCTTTCCTAGGCTGAATGGTCCAGGCTTTCCAACGGTATTGCCACGGTTACTGCCATTTGGCCGCGCTCGACCGCGCTGCGGCGGGCCTTCGCTTGTCAGCCGGGGGCCAGGTTGCCTTAACCGGCTCGCCTGCCGTGCGCCCTCTCAAGATCCGGACGACATTGTCGCGGATTTCGGCTTCGGTTTTTTCAGCGAGGTCTTTGCGGTCGGCGAACTGATCGAGCGGCACCGGCGATCCGATGTGGATTGCAACGTCGAGCGGACCGGATTTCAAGACCTGCCAGGCGTGGCCTTGCATGTCCATATCGCCGTACCATCCGACCCCCGGCCGGTCGGCACGGCCAAGCGGTACACCGTGCAGTCGGGTGTAGACGATCGAGATTGTCTGCACCACAGCGCCGTTCGCCACGACGTCGTTGGCTTTGCCGGGCTTGGCGGCGGCAAACAGCGAGGTCTTGAACGGCAGAACGCGATTGCCGTCGGTCGACGTTCCCTCGGCGAACAGCACGATGGCATCTCCAGCCGAAAGGCGCGCCGCGATTTCGTTGGCGGTATCGCCAACCGCTTGTCGTTTTTGGCGATCGACGAACACGGTTCGCTGCAGCCGGGCGAGCGACGACACGAATGGCCAGCCGCCGACTTCTTTCTTAGCAATAAAGGATACTGGCGCCACGGCTGAAAGTACGGTGATGTCAAGCCACGAGGTGTGGTTTGAGATCAGCAGCACAGGCCGGTCGCGCACCACCGCGCCATCGATATGCAATCTGGCGCCGATAAGACGGCACACGTTGCGATGATACCAGTGCGGAAACCGCCGCGCGGCTTTGACCGACGTTTTGACCAGCACGGCCTGAACCGGCATCAACGGCAAGGTCAGCGCCATGAACGAGGCCAGGATCGACGTGGCTCTCACCGTTCCCATGGTCCGAGACTACCGATTCGATTCCTGCACATTTATGACGGTTTCTTCGCCCGCTTCACGGCAACTCCATAAAGCTCAAGCCGATGACCGATGAGCTTATAGCCGTGCTGGCGGGCGATCTCGTCTTGTAGCCGTTCGATAGCTTCGTTCTTAAACTCGATGACGCCACCGGTTTCGACATCGATCAGATGATCGTGATGACCGCCAGCCGCTGCTTCGTATTGCCCGCGGCCGCGGCCGAAATCGTGACGCTCCAGGATGCCCTTGCTTTCGAGGAGTTTGACTGTCCGGTAGACGGTCGACAGCGATATCCGGTCGTCCAGCGCATTGGCGCGTCTATAGACCTCGTCAGCATCGGGATGATCATGCGCTTCTTCAAGCACACGGGCGATGATACGGCGCTGACCGGTCATGCGCAGACCCTGATCAGCGCAGCGCTGTTCAAGATTCGAGTTTGGTCTGGTTCGGCTTGAAGCCATCGGGCTCGGCCTGCTCCGGTGTAACGTGAATCAGTCAAGTATATAGGAGAGGGCAACAAGGCCGTCCACTCGCCGCCAACAAGGGTAAATTCCGGTTCTCGGTCTCAGACCGCGCGCGCCATCGTGACCGCGTCGGCCGCCTTGCTCCCGGACCTCTGATAGTAGGCCTTGCGGCGGCCGGTTTCCTCGAACCCGAGGCGGCGATAGAGCGCCATCGCGGCGATATTGTCGTCAGCGACTTCGAGGTGGACCTTGCGCGCTTCGGCTCGCGCGACCGCCCGAATAAACCCGTCAACGAGCCGGGCGGCGATGCCGCGCCGCTGGATTTCCTTGGCAACGCCGATGGTCAGGATTTCGGCCTCGTCTGCTGCCACCGTGCCGACGATAAAACCGGCTAGCGCATTGGGCCCGCCGATGGTGGCGATAAACGCGGTTGAACCGGGATGGTCGAGGGACGCTTTAAAACTATCCGCCGACCAGGGCGGATCGAACAGGCGCGCATGCAGCGCTGCGATGTCGGCGGCGCGGTCAGCGCCTGCCCAAAGGAGACTGACGAGCTTGGGATCGATTGGCGGCGGGGCTGTCATGATATCGCTCTCGCAAGGGCTTTGCCGTCTTGCGGCTTGGCATCGGGGGGGCGGAGATAGAGTGGCTTGAGAGCCGGTACGTGATGCGGCCGGACAGACGCAACCGCCAGTACATTAACGATCGACGGCAGCAAATCGGGAAAGCTGGTTGGCAGCTCGCGAGATGAAACAGCAGCCGCTTCGGCAATCAAACGGGCGCCGGAACCAACCGCCAACACCGGCTGTTCGCCCAGCAGGGCGGCACCATAATCCGGCGTCAGAAGCTGCGGGTCTGACAGCGGCGCGCGCGTTTTGGCTGCGAACAACTGAGTATAAATTTCGCCACGATGGGCATCGACCGCGACAAGAATTGTCCGGTCGTTTGGCAGTGATGGATCGTGAGCCATCACTTCGAGTGACGTGAACGAAACGATCGGAACGGAAATGGAGAGGCTCAAGGCGCGTGCCGCCGAAATGCCGATCCGCATTCCAGTGAAGGTGCCGGGCCCGCGCGTCACGGCGATCCGTTCGATGTCCTGCATTTCAATACCGGCCTCGGTCAGGACTTCATCGATCATCGGCAGCAAGCGTTCGGCGTGGCCCGTCGACATGCGTTCCATGCGCGACGTCACGCGACCGCCTGGGCCAATGACCGCAACCGAACACGCCCCAAAACACGTATCGATACCCAGACTATGCATCGCGGGAACCTACACGGCAGACGCGCGCGATGGCCAGCAAAAATGCGCTCGCCCGGCGTTACACGATCTTCGCTATTTCATCGAAAGTGAAACGCGGCGAACGCGGGTGGAGGCCGGCAGGATCGCCGAAGCCCAGATTGCAGATGAAGTTGGAAACGTAACTGGTGCCGGCAAAAAACTCCTTGTCGACACCGGCATTATTGAACCCCGACATCGGCCCACAATCGAGACCGACCGCTCGGGCGGCCAGAATGAAGTAACCCGCCTGCAACGTGCCGTTGCGGAAGGCGCTTGAGGTTGCAAACGCTTCGTTGCCTGAAAACCAGCTGCGCGCGTCGGCATGCGTGAAAAGTTTCGGCAGGTGATCGTAGAACTTGAGGTCGTGGGCAAAGATCGCTGTCACCGGCGCCGCCATGGTTTTCTCGACATTGCCCTCCATAAGCAACGGCTTGAGCCGCGCCTTGGCTTCCGCCGATTTGACGAACGCGATCCGAAGTGGACTGGAGTTGGCGCTAGTCGGCGCCCACTTCATCAAGTCGACAATCTCGGCGAGCAGCGCGTCGGCAACGTCTTTGTCCTGCCAGGCATTGTGCGTGCGCGCGTTGGTGAACAGTTGGCCAAGGGCGGACGGATCGAGCTTCATAACAGCGGCTCCTGGAGTTTGATGATTGAGCTGTCAGAAAAAAGGAAACCCCGCGTTTAGCGCGGGGTTTCACGTCTATAATTCTGTCTTATGCCACGTTAAGCGGGGCGGACTTCGACCACGTCCGGGCAGAAATGGCGCAACAGATTCTCGATGCCATGACGCAGCGTTGCCGTCGACGACGGGCAGCCCGAGCACGCACCGCGCATCCTGAGATACACAATGCCTTCGCGGAACCCGGCAAACGTGATGTCGCCGCCATCCTGCGCGACCGCTGGGCGAACGCGCGTTTCGAGCAGTTCCTTGATGGTCGCCACCGTCTCGGCGTCGGCCGGATCGAAGCTCTCGGCTTCGCCTTCGTCATTGGCGTTGCTGGCGGAGGTATCATCCGCGCCAGATAGATAATGCTCCATGATGGCGCCGAGGATCATCGGTTTAACGTGCTGCCACTCGGTATCGGTATTGGTGACCGAGATGAAATCTGAGCCGAGGAACACGCCCTTAACGCCGTCGATGTCGAACAGGCGCTGCGCGAGAGGGGACGCGGCGGCCTCGACCTTGGTGCGGAAGTCGGCGGTGCCGCTGGTCAGCACCGTGCGTCCGGGGATGAATTTCAGCGTCACCGGATTGGGGGTCGCTTCAGTCTGAATGAACATGTCGTTGTCTCCGGTCGAGCCGCCGCACAGTGCAGGGGCTATAAAGCGCCCGGCGGTTGCCGGCCAGAGCGCATCAGTTTAGAATTGTTCCAATATATAGGGGGCCCAGCCCTAAAAGTCGAGCCCGGTCACCGGCCGATACAACGGGCGGATCGTGACTCACGCCAGCGCCAGGATGTCGTCGAGGGCGAGATTACCCGGCACAACGGTGATCGGGATTGGAAATGCTCCCGCCGCCTTGCCGACCGCCAGGGTCGAGACCAGCGGCCCGGGGCCCTTGGCGTCGGTCGATGCCCCAAGAACCAGAATCGCGATGTCCTGATCGTCCTCGATCAGCTTGACGATCTGCTCGGCCGTGGCACCTTCGCGGACCACGTCTTCGATCTGAATGTTTTCAAAGCCGATGAGATGCAGTTTGCGGCGGAACAGCCGGAACAGCGCGCGCGCCGTGTTGGTCTGTTCCTCGACATAGACTTGGCCGACGCCGGCCCAGTTCTGGAATTCCTGCGGTTCGATAACGTACAGCATCACCAGCGATCCGGACGAGTGCACGATCCGGCTGGCGGCGTAATAAAGCGCGCTTTCGACTTCCTGGCTGTCATCGACAACGAGCAGGAACTTACGCGCGTGGCCAGCCTCGAAGGACCGGCGCTTGGTGGTCATTGCCATTAGGGAATGCTGCCATGGAGCCGCGAATACGACAAGGGTTGGAGTCGAATCACGACCTTAATAGGCCCACCACGTCCTTCACTTCATTTAGAATCGGCTGAGCAATTGCCCGCGCACGGGCCGCGCCGTCGGCCAGAACACTATCGATATAGCCGGGATCGGCGGCGAGGCGCTTGGCCTCCGAACCAATTTTACCGAGCTTTTCGGTTGCAACGTCCGCCAATGCCTTCTTGAAAGCCGAGAACTGCTGGCCGCCGAATTCGGCGAGCACCGTTGCAACCGGCTGATCAACCAGTGCCGCATAAATCCCGATCAGATTCTCGGCTTCCGGCCGGCCGGCGAATCCTTTTTCGTCGGACGGCAGCGGGTCCGTATCGGTCTTGGCCTTCTTGATCTTGTTGGCTACCATATCGGCGTCATCGGAAATGTTGATACGGGACAGGTCCGAGGGATCGGACTTCGACATCTTTTTGGTGCCATCGCGCAAGCTCATGACGCGCGTCGCAGGGCCGGTAATCACTGGATCGGGCTGCGGGAAAAAGATGCCGTCGGCAAAGCCGGCTGCTTCGATCTCTGTCTTGAAGTCGTTGTTGAACTTCTGGGCGATGTCGCGTGCCAGTTCGAGATGCTGTTTTTGATCTTCGCCGACCGGCACATGCGTCGCGCGGTAGGCCAGAATGTCGGCGGCCATCAAGTTCGGATAGGTATAGAGGCCGACAGACGCCTGCTCCTTATCCTTGCCGGCCTTCTCCTTGAACTGGGTCATGCGATTGAGCCAGCCGAGGCGGGCGACGCAGTTGAAGATCCACGCAAGTTCGGCGTGCGCTGAAACCTGACTCTGATTGAACAGAATGCTGCGCTTAGGGTCGAGTCCGGCGGCGATATAGGCGGCCGTCACCTGGCGGATCGATTGCCTCAACTCAGCCGGGTTCTGCCAGACGGTGATGGCGTGCAGATCGACGACGCAATAAATGCACTCGTGCGTCTCCTGCATCTTGATCCAATTGACCATGGCGCCGAGATAATTGCCGAGGTGCAGGCTGCCGGTCGGCTGCATGCCGGAGAAGACGCGCGTCTTGAATGCCATGGTATCGAGTGTCCCTGAAGCTGGCGCGCCTTATGGCGGCTCGGCGGCGGCGAAGCAAGTCCGGAGCAGCGGTCCCAATCAGGATTTGCGGGTCAGCACGCCCTTCAACTGGCCGAGCCGGGCGGCACCCGTCAAATGCGCGGTCAGGAAGTAGACGGCACAGCCAACGCCGATCAGGACGCCAAGGGCCGAGAACCGCACCAGGATGCCAGTGGCATCGACCAGCCAGGGCGTCAGGGCCGCCGACGTCGCATAGAGCGCCACACCCATGACCAAGGCCGATACCACAATCAGTGGCAGCGCGCGCCGAGCCCGGTCATCGAGCGTCAGGTGACCGTGGCTCTTCAATCCCTGCCACAAAAGCAGCGCGTTCATCCAGCCGCCGAGTGTCGTCGCAACCGCGATGCCGAGATGCGGCATCCACCCAAGCGACCGGAATAGAAAGAACAGGCCAACCGACCCGAGCGTATTGGCCGTCAGGCTCCACGCCGCATAGCGCATCGGGGTCTTGGTATCGTGACGGGCAAAAAACGTCGGCGAAAAAACCTTGATGAGGACGAACGACGGCAGGCCGAGGGCGAAAATCCGCAATGCCTCCGCGGTGTATGGGGTGTCGGCAGCCGTGAACGCGCCGCGTTCGAAAAGGGTTCTGACGATCTCGGTCGGGATGACGAACAGGGCGACCGCCGCCGGTACGGTCAGCAGCATGGCGAATTCCAGCGACCGGTTCTGACTGTCGGATACAGCGGCGTCATTGCCGGCGCGCAAGTGGCGCGACACGTCCGGCAGCAGCACAACGCCGATTGCGATGCCGACGATGGCGAGCGGCAGTTCGTAAATCCGGTCGGCATAGTAGAGGTGCGATACCGCGCCGTCCTGCAGCGAGGCGACCATGGT
>JANORU010000030.1:0-8768 GCA_031415475.1 Hyphomicrobium sp. | reverse complement strand
CCGACCAGAATGTCGCCCGGATGCACTTCGGCGCCGATGTAAACGATGCCGGCTTCGTCGAGGTTCTTCAGCGCTTCTTCCGAGACGTTCGGAATGTCGCGCGTAATTTCTTCAGGGCCCAACTTGGTATCGCGGGCCATGACCTCGAATTCCTCGATGTGGATCGAGGTAAAGATGTCGTCCGACACGACCCGCTCGGAGAGCAGGATCGAGTCCTCGAAATTGTAACCCATCCACGGCATGAACGCGACGAGCACGTTCTTGCCGAGCGCCAGATCGCCGAGATCGGTCGAGGGACCGTCGGCAACGATTTCACCGGCGTCGACCTTGTCGCCGACATTGACCAGCGGACGCTGGTTGATGCAGGTGTTCTGGTTGGAACGCTGGAACTTGCGCAGGCGGTAGATGTCGACGCCGGGTTTCGACGGATCGGTCTCTTCCGTTGCGCGGATCACGATACGCGTCGCGTCCACCTGATCGACGATGCCGGTCCGGCGGGCAGCAATCGCAGCACCTGAATCGCGCGCCACAACCTCTTCCATGCCGGTGCCGACGAGCGGCGCTTCGGCGCGGATCAGAGGAACAGCCTGACGCTGCATGTTCGAGCCCATCAGCGCGCGGTTGGCGTCGTCGTTCTCGAGGAACGGGATCAACGCGGCCGCGACCGACACGAGCTGCTTCGGCGACACGTCGATGTAATCGACCTGGGCGGCCGGAACCAGCATCACGTCGCCGTTGTGGCGGATGGTGACGAGATCTTCCGTCAGCTTGCCCTTGGCATCGAGGCTGGCGTTGGCCTGCGCCACGTGATGGCGCATTTCTTCCATCGCCGAGAGGTAGACGACCTCGTCGGTCACCTTCTGGTTGATGACCTTGCGATACGGGCTCTCGATGAAACCGTACTTGTTGACGCGTGCGAAGGTCGCCAGCGAGTTGATGAGACCGATGTTGGGGCCTTCCGGCGTTTCAATCGGACAGATACGGCCGTAGTGGGTCGGATGCACGTCGCGGACTTCGAAGCCGGCGCGCTCACGCGTCAGACCACCCGGGCCAAGCGCCGAAAGCCGGCGCTTATGGGTGATTTCCGAAAGCGGGTTGGTTTGGTCCATGAACTGCGACAGCTGCGAGGAGCCGAAGAACTCGCGCACGGCGGCGGCCGCCGGCTTGGCGTTGATCAGATCCTGCGGCATTACCGTGTCGATATCGACCGACGACATGCGCTCCTTGATGGCGCGCTCCATGCGCAGCAGGCCGACGCGGTACTGGTTCTCCATCAACTCGCCGACCGAGCGGACGCGGCGGTTGCCGAGATGGTCGATGTCGTCGATTTCGCCCTTGCCGTCGCGCAGATCAACGAGCGTCTTGACGACTGCGATGATGTCTTCGCGGCGCAGCACGCGCATCGTGTCGGGCGCGTCGAGCTCGAGACGCATGTTCATCTTCACGCGGCCGACGGCCGAGAGATCGTAACGCTCGCTGTCGAAGAACAGGCTGTGGAACAGCGCGGTGGCCGCTTCGATGGTCGGCGGCTCGCCCGGACGCATGACGCGGTAGATGTCCATCAGGGCTTCCTGATGGTTCGAATTCTTGTCGACGTGCAGCGTGTTGCGAATGAACGGCCCGATATTGATGTGATCGATATCGAGAACGTGGAATTCCTTGATCTTCTGGTCTTTGATCTCGGCCAGCAGCTTGGCGTCGAGTTCGTCGCCGGCTTCAGCATAGATTTGGCCGGAGTCGAGATCGACGATATCCTCGCCGATGTAGCGGCCAGCGAGGTCCTCGGGCGACACCAGCACATCCTTGAGGCCGTTCTCAGCCAGGTCACGCGCCTTGCGAGCGGTGATCTTTTCGCCGGCCTTGGCGACGATCTCGCCCGACTTGGCGTCAATCAGGTCGCCGAACGGCGTCATGCCGCGCATCTTCTGCTGGTCGAACGGCATCTTCCAGCCGCGCTTGGATTCCTTGATCGCGATCTGGCGATAAAAGGTCGACAGGATCTCTTCGTCGTTGAGACCGAGCGAAAAGAGCAGCGTCGTCACCCGCAGTTTGCGGCGCCGATCGATGCGGACATAAACCACGTCCTTGGCATCGAATTCGAAATCGAGCCAGGAGCCGCGGTAGGGAATGATGCGGGCCGCAAACAACAGCTTGCCCGAGGCGTGCGTACGGCCGCGGTCGTGATCGAAGAACACGCCCGGAGAGCGGTGCATCTGCGAGACGATCACGCGCTCGGTGCCGTTGATCACGAACGTGCCGTTCATGGTCATCAGCGGCATATCGCCCATGTAGACGTCCTGCTCCTTGACGTCCTTGATCGACTTGGAGCCCGTTTCTTCGTTGATGTCGAACACGATCAGGCGAAGCTTGACCTTGAGCGGCGCCGAGAACGTCATATCGCGCTGCATGCATTCGTCGACGTCGTACTTCGGCGCTTCGAATTCGTAGCGCACGAACTCAAGCGTCGACTTGCCCGAGAAGTCCGAGATCGGGAACACGCCCTTGAACACCGACTGAAGGCCGTTGTCGTCGCGCCGGCCACCGGCCGGTTCCTTGACCATCAAGAATTCATCGTAGGAGCTCTTCTGAACCTCGATGAGATTCGGCATTTCCGCGACTTCGCGGATGGTGCCGAACTTCTTGCGGAGACGCTTGCGGCCGTTCAACGTTTCAGCCATGTTCAATCCTCATCTCTCAAAACCTGCGCGGGCGACGAGACCGCGCTCGAAACCACTGGCATCAGGGGCCGCCAACCCCCGCGCCTAAAGCCGTTCTTGAAACGGCTTGCCGGAGGGTCGTTTTGCGGCTCGCGGCCGCAAAAAATCCCTCCGGAAAACCGTCGTGCGAGCCCCTCCCCCCGCGAAGCGGGGAGAGGGAATGCCGCTTACTTGACGTCGACCTTGGCGCCCTGATCTTCGAGCTGCTTCTTCAACTTGGCCGCATCGTCCTTTGAGACGCCGTCCTTGACGACCTTGTTGCCGGCTTCCACGAGATCCTTGGCTTCCTTCAAGCCCAGGCCGGTGATGGCGCGGACTTCTTTGATGACGTTGATCTTCTTTTCGCCACCGGCGACCAGAATGACCGAGAATTCGGTCTGCTCTTCAACCGGAGCGGCGGCAGCGCCCGACGGTGCGGCGGCAACGGCGACGGCAGCGGCGGCCGATACGCCCCACTTTTCTTCGAGCATCTTGGCGAGGTCAGCCGCTTCAAGAACGGTGAGGCCCGACAGGTCGTCGACGATCTTTTCGAGTTTGGACATTTTACGAGTTCCTTACGGTTTGAACGTTTGAGTGGTGCGCGGATTTTCAGGTCCGCATGTTTGATCGTTGGCTCGTTAGGCAGCTTCGCTTTTGGCAGCCTTGGCCTGAATGACGCGTGCGAGCTGGCCGCCCGGCTCCTTGATGGTGCGGGCGATTTTGGTCGCCGGCGCATTCAAGAGACCGATCAGCTTGGCGCGCAGTTCATCGAGGCTTGGCAGTTCAGCGAGCGCCTTGACGCCCTTCGCATCGAGGAGGGTCTTGCCCATCGCGCCGCCGAGGATGACGAGTTTGTCATTGCCCTTGGCGTAGGCGACGGCAGCCTTGGCAGCGGCGATCGGGTCCTTCGAATAGGCCAGAATTGTTGGCCCCTTCAGCAGACCCGAAAAATCCGCCGTACCGGCGTCCTTCAATGCGAGCTGCACCAGCGTATTCTTGGCGACCTTTACAGATCCGCCGGCTTCCTTGACCTTGCGGCGGAAGTCTGCGGACTGGGCGGCCACCATGCCGGTGTTGTGGGCGACCACGACAACGCCCGTGTTCTTGAACACGTCGTTGAGGCCGGTCACGAGCGCTTGTTTGGCAGCTCTATCCACCTGCTCACTCCTGGTTCGCGATAGCGCGAAGTTGCGCGTTTCGCGGGTTGCACTTTGCCGCCTCGTCCCGGATTTCACCGGTCGGAAAACGACGCTTCAGCCCTGTCCCGACTGGCGGCTTCCAAAGAAGCAGCCAAGTGCTGACCCAGAAGGTTCAAACCGGACTTTGTGGACGCTCATCAAAGCGCCATGAAATCCAGCTTTCTTCTCCCGTCTCATGGGGGCCATCCCGTTTGGGACATTTACGCCAGCCTCGGATCACTCTCCGGCTGGCACCCGCAATCTCGGACAGGCCCGGCGCGATCCACCAATTGCTCGGCTTTCCGCTCCGGTTCCGGTTCGCGATTGACCTGTGAGGATCAACCGCGCGCCGGCATTTCGTGTTCGAAACATCAACCGGCCGTTAGGCCTGCTGCGGTCCCGAGGAAACAGTCGACGTTTCGATCTTGAAGCCCGGACCCATGGTCGAGCTGATCGAAACTTTCTTCAGATACGTGCCCTTCGATCCGGCGGGCTTCGCCTTGACGACGGAATCGACGAACGCCTTGATGTTCTCGACCAGAGCCGTCTCCGTGAAACTCGCCTTGCCGACGCCGGCGTGAATGATGCCCGACTTCTCGACGCGGAATTCGACCGAGCCACCCTTGGCGCCCTGGACCGCCGTCTTGACGTCCATGGTTACGGTGCCGACGCGCGGATTGGGCATCAGGCCGCGCGGACCCAAGACCTTACCCAAGCGGCCGACGAGGCCCATCATGTCGGGCGTCGCGATGCAGCGATCGAAGTTGATCGTGCCCTTCGAGACGATCTCGACCAGGTCTTCGGCGCCGACGATATCGGCACCGGCGGCCTTGGCTTCTTCGGCCTTGACGCCTTTGGCGAACACGGCGACGCGCGCCGTGCGGCCCGAGCCGTTCGGCAGATTGCAGACGCCGCGGACCATCTGGTCGGCGTGCTTGGGATCGACGCCGAGGTTCATGGCGATTTCGATCGTCTC
Organism: Hyphomicrobium sp.; assembly: GCA_031415475.1. Taxonomy (GTDB): domain Bacteria; phylum Pseudomonadota; class Alphaproteobacteria; order Rhizobiales; family Hyphomicrobiaceae; genus JAGVSR01. The sequence goes on along the minus strand of JANORU010000030.1, from coordinate 3,918 downwards.
GTCGAACTTGGCCTTGGCACGCGTTTTCAGAAGCTTCACAGCCTCGTCGATCGGATAGGCCTTGTTGCGGTCCAGCCCTTCGCGATTGGCAGCGTTACGCTTGCCGCCGGCGAGACGGATGGCCTTCAGCTTTTCAGGAGCAATGTTTGCTTTTGTCATGGTCTCACTCCTCAACCTTGAGACCCATCGATCGCGCCGAGCCCGCGAGCGTGCGGGCGGCTTGATCGAGATCGTCGGTATTCATGTCCTTGATCTTCAGCTTGGCGATGTCTTTCAACTGCGCCATCGTGACTGAACCGGCCACGTCGCGGCCCGGGTTCTTGGAACCGGAGCCGGGCTTACCGGTCGGCTTCATTCCCGCTGCCTTCTTGATCAGGTACGTCGCCGGCGGCGTGCGCATCTCGAACGTGAACGAGCGGTCGGAGTAGACTGTGATCTTCACCGGGATCGGAACACCCTGTTCCTGGTCCTTGGTCTTGGCATTGAACGACTTGCAGAACTCCATAATATTAACGCCGCGCTGACCGAGCGCGGGGCCGATCGGCGGCGACGGATTGGCCGCGCCGGCGGGCACCTGCAAGTTGATGTAGCCGTCTATTTTCTTCGCCATAGGGTCCCCTACGTTAGACGAGAAGGCGGTGCCTTCTCAGGGTTAGCGGTTCAGCGAACCCGCCTCCGAAGAGCCGGAATTCTCCCGCACGATCCGCAAATCGATTCCCATTGGTGGAACCGCTCTGCGGGATTTTGGAACACAACCATCGCGTCCTCAAAGGAGCGCGCCGCCGCATCCCGAAGTTTCAAGAGCCAAAGCCCTAGACTGCAACTTTTTCGACCTGCGCGAACTCCAGCTCGACCGGCGTCTTGCGTCCAAAGATCGAAACACCGACCTTCAAGCGCGACCGCTCGCCATCCACCTCTTCGACTTCGCCTTGGAACGAGGCGAACGGACCGTCGACCACTTTCACCTGCTCGCCGATTTCGTAAATGATCGACGGCGCCGGACGCTCCACACCGTCCTTGACCTGATTGAGGATGCGGAGCGCTTCATCCTCAGGAATTGGCATCGGCTTGTTGTCGGAGCCGAGGAAGCCGGTAACTTTCGGCGTGTTCTTGATCAGCACGAATGCCGCGTCGGTCATGTCCATCTTGACCAGCACGTAACCGGGCAGGAACTTGCGCTCGGTGTGAACCTTGCGGCCGCGTTTGACCTCGATGACATCTTCCGTCGGCACCATCACCTCTTCGAAGAGATGATCGAGACCGGCGGTCTTGGCACGTTCGCGGATGGAGTCCGCAACCTTGCGCTCGAAGTTCGTGTAAGCGTGGACGATGTACCAGCGCTTGGTCATTCTTGAAGTCTTTCCTCGGCTCGTGTCGTCGTCGGACGGAAGCGCTGACGCGCCAGCTACTCTGGTGTCAGCTTCCCAGCTGAAGAATAAAGTTCACCAGCCGGCCCAGGATCTGGTCCGCGGCGAGGAAAAACAGCGAAGCGAGCGTCACCATGACGAGGACCATGAGTGTGGTGATCCACACTTCTTTCCACGTCGGCCAGGTGACTTTGCCAACTTCTTGCCGAACCTCTTGGATGAATTGAAACGGGTTATACATTGCGCTCGACGCTGTCTTTAACGAGGGCGCGCGACAAAAAGCCGCATGCCCACGAATTTCTTCGTAGGCATCCGACACGAAACGAACCCGGCGCCCTCGGAGCAGGCTCGTTTTTTAACCCGCAAGGGCAGGGGCGGCAGGTCTCGAACCTGCGACCTTCGGTTTTGGAGACCGACGCTCTACCAATTGAGCTACACCCCTAGAGCGCCCAAACGAAGAACGCTAGGCCCTTGCGGGGCTCGACCCAATAGCTGAACTTTTTTTGTTTGTCACGTGGCGGGATACCACGGCCGAGCGCAGCGGGCACGCCGGCAGCCACTTTAAGCGTTCGGCGCAACCACAACGGCCGTCCCATATGCCAAAACTTCGGTCACCGCTGATGCAATTTCATTGGCGTCATAGCGAAAGCCGAGGATCGCGTTGGCGCCCATCGCTTCGGCATTGGCGATCATCAGATCGAACGCTTCCTGCCGCGTTTGCTCGGCAAGCTTTGAGTAAACCGTGATCGTGCCGCCAAACAGGATCTGGATGCTGGCGCCAATATTGCCAACCACCGAGCGCGAGCGGACCGTCAACCCGCGCACCACACCGAGCGTTTGAGTTACGCGCTGGCCGGGAATGTCGTTGGTGGTGACGACGAGCATGGAGGGTCTCCGACGAAATTCTGATAGTCTGGGGTCTCTTGAGCCACAAATCTCAGGCTTTGTCTCTAGCCCAACTGTTGCTGCCGGTAGAGGGTCAATTGCTCCAAGGCGTGCGTATCGGCGGCTTCCCTTGAATGGTGGCCCTTGCCGGTGAGCAGCGGCCACTGGTTGAACGTGATGAACCCATCAAGCTTCTCGCGGACAGCCTCCATTGTAGGCAGACGGCCTTGATCGAGTTGGTCTTCAACATACGTGAGCCACATCTCCGTAATCCGGTTTTTGGTCTTTGCTTCGCCGTCAGCCAAATAGTTATTGCCAATCACCACATCCCTCTGTGTGGGACCGCGCTTGCCAGCGAAAAATGTGAGACCGAGATCGGGCTTGCCGGCGTCACAACGCTCCAGAACGAGTTGCGGTGCTGTCTTGTTGGCCGCTGCCCATAGGAGCTTGTTCTCCATCGTCATGAAGAACGTGCGGGCAGCTTGGCTGCTGCCATCATAGTCGGCACAGAGCGTACAAAGTCGCAATACTTCGCGGTAGGAGTTGCGTATTGAAGTCCGGATTTCACGGGCAATTTCGCGAAATTCTTCAAGTATGTCTGCGTCGGCCTCATTCTTCAGTCGGTCCTTGTCGACGACGAAGCCCTTGGTAAGAATCTGCACCAACTTGTCAGTTGCCCAGATGCGAAACATCGTGCCTTGCTTGGAGCCGACCCGGTAGCCAACGGATACCATGGCGTTCAAGTTGTAGATTGGCTGCGAGCGGCGGACCGAGCGCCGACCTTCCTTGCGAACCTGTGAAGTTTCCTCACAGGTTGCCGATTTGTCTAGTTCTCCCTCGTTGTAGATATTGCTCAGATGCTTTGTGATTGACGTTCGATCAACGCCGAACATCTCGGCCATCTGATCCTGCGTGGCCCAAATAGAATCGCTGCGGTACGCGAGATCGACGTTCATTCCTTTGGCGGTGCTATAAATCAGCAGCGGATGGCCCACACCGTCGCGCTCGACGAGCCGGACACGTGAATCCTTTGTGTCGTCCATATTGCCGCTGGACTTGCCGACCTCCGCTTGAGCAAATCGCTCTAGCGCTTCCGCAACACCTTCGACCGGGGTTGGCGCTTGTCCAAGGAACCTCTTGGATTTTGCCATCGACGGACATCCCGAGATTTAGGCGACTATAACAGTCTGCCGAAAACGATGAGTTGGAGCGGATGATGGGAATCGAACCCACGTATGCAGCTTGGAAGGCTGCCGTTCTACCATTGAACTACATCCGCATTGGCCGCCGGCGACGAACGTCGCGGCCAACGGGCGTTAATCACCATGCGTTGCCCAGCGCGTCAAGGCTTGGACTCTAACGGCAGTCCGTCGATCCCACGCCGGATTTTGGCCAGCCCGGCACCGACGGCCGTGCGCCATTTGGGCCCTCGTCGGCGGGCGTCCTGGATGGCAACGGCTATTTCATCGCTTCCCTCCAAGGCCTCGAACAGCTCTCTAGCCTGAAGAAGGTCCTTTGGCGCCTTCTTGCTATGTTGAGACCTCATAGCCGACACAATAAGTTTATGAACGGCGTAGCGCGCCGGCGTCGGGAGCGACACCAGCACGCCCGAACCGTAAAGGGCTGCCGCTTCGATCGGCTCTTCGATCAAGTAGTCCAAATATCG
>JANORU010000029.1:0-2719 GCA_031415475.1 Hyphomicrobium sp. | reverse complement strand
GCTGCAATCGTTCGACCCGAAAAAAGTCAAACAGCCGCTCAACCGCTGGATCGCGGGCGAGACCGAGCGCGCCGCCAAGGCCGTGACGGCGGGGCTCGAAGGCTACAAATTCAACGAAGCGTCGGGCGCGATTTATGAGTTCGTCTGGGGCGTGTTCTGCGACTGGTATCTCGAACTCGTCAAGCCGCTGCTCAATAGCGATGACGAAGCCGCCAAGACCGAGACGCGTGCCACCATCGCCTGGGTGCTCGACCAGATCTTCAAGCTGCTGCACCCGTTCATGCCGTTCATCACGGAAGAACTGTGGGCGCACATGGTCGAGCATGGCGTCGCCCGCCGCTCGATCCTTTGCCTCAGCGAATGGCCACAGCTTGACGGTTTGATCGACGACAAAGTCGATGCCGAAATTTCCTGGCTGTTGAAAACCATTTCCGGCATTCGTTCGGTTCGCACGGAGATGAATGTGCCGGCCGGCGCCAAGATCGACATGGTGGTGACAGGAGCGAGCGAAGCCACGCGCACCCGCGTGCGCGATCACGAGGATACACTCTCTCGTCTGGCCCGGCTCGACAGCATAACCTTCGCCAAAAGCCCGCCGAAGGGTGCGGCGCTGATCGTTGAGGGTGAAGCGACGCTCGCCCTGCCGCTCGAAGGCGTGATCGATATGTCGGCCGAACGCCAGCGGCTCGAAAAGGAAATCGCCAAGGCCGAGAGCGATAAGGGCAAGGCCGAAGCTTGGCTTTCAAACGAGTCCAACGTCGCCAAATCGCCCGAGCACGTCGTCGACCTCAATCGCGAGCGCGTCACCGATGGTGGCGAGCGCATCATGCGCCTCAAGGCGGCGGTGAAATGGCTGGAGTCCTAAGTACTACCCGGCCACGCCTCACCATCCGGATAGGGGAACCAGCCCTGCTGCTCGCGGATTTCGGGGTCGATCAGCACCATCTTGGTATGCCGGAACTGGTCGAGCCCTTCGATGCCGAGTTCGCGGCCCTGGCCTGACAACTTGCGGCCGCCGAACGGCACGGCATCGTTGTCGAGCAACGGCACGTTGACCCACACCATGCCCGATTGGATCTCGTTGACGGCCCGCATCGCCTCCGACAGGTCCTTGGTGTAGATATTGGCGCCGAGCCCGAAGCGCGAGCGGTTGGCGAGCTCGATGGCTTCGTCCAGATTCCTGACGCGCACGATTGGCGCGCACGGCCCGAAGCTCTCGTCGTTGACGATGTCCATCTCCGCCGTCACGCCGGTCAGAACCGTCGCGTCGGTGAACCAGCCTTGGTTCAAACCCTTTGGCCGTCCGCCGCCGCACGCGACCTTCGCGCCTTGGCGGATGGCGTTGCCGAGGATCGCCTCATAGCGGTCGCGTTCGCGCGATGACACCATCGGCCCCATGTCGACCTTTTCTAGTCCGTTGCCGATACGCAGCGAATTGGCTTGCTCGACAATCCGCGCGACGAAGGCGTCGTGCATCGCCTCGTGGACGTAGATGCGCTCGGCCGAGGTGCACACCTGCCCGGCATTGAGGAAGGCGGCGAAGGCGACGCCGCGCGCCGCGATATCGACCGGCGCCGACGGCATGACGATGAACGGATCATTGCCCGACGCTTCGATCAGCACCGGCTTGAAGGTGCGGGCGCATTCGGCAGCGACAGCCTGCGCCGTCTTCAAGCTGCCGGTGAAGGCGACACCATTGATCTTGTCGTGGGCGACGAGGCGGCGGCCGGCTTCACCACGGCCGGTCACACACTGCACGAGTCCTGGCGGCAGCGCCGAGAAGGCTTCCATCAACAGGAGAGTCGACAGCGATGTCAGATCCGACGGCTTGATGATGACCGCGTTGCCCGCGCCGACGGCCGCCGCGACTTCCCAGAAGAGCAGGAGGTACGGATAGTTGAACGGCACGATGCAGGCGACGGTGCCGAGCGGTTCTTTGAGGGTGAGATGCAACTGCCCCGGTGCCGAGGGCCCGTGCACGCGTCCGCCTTCCTGGCGGCTGATCTCGGCATAGTAACTCATGGCGCTGGCGCACCAGCCGATCTCGTCCATCGCCTCCTTGTAGGTTTTGCCCTGTTCGCGCGTCAGGCTTTCAGCAAGCACCGCGGTCATGGATTTGGTGGCGCGCGTCACCTCATGCATGATGTCGGCGCGTTCCGCACCCGACAGGGCCCACCAGGCTTTTTGCGCAGCCCCGGCGGACGCAATCGCGGCTTCGAGTTCGGCGTCGGTTGTCTCGGTGATGAAACCGATCTCGGCTTCGGTCGCCGGATTGATCACCGGATGCGCGGGACCGCCACTGCGGGTGAACCCACCGTCGACATAGAGCATGCCCGAAAGCGCGCGGTGCTTGGCGACAATGTCCATGAAGATCCCCTTGGTGCGAATGGCGGCGCACTATGGCAAGGCCGGACCGGCATCGACAAGGGGGAAGGTTACCGCTCCAGCGGATTGCGCTGGGCATTGAGTTCGGCCAACCGGCCAAGGGGGTTTTCGGCGGTGTGAACGTAAAGCTCCGTCAACTGCCAGCGCCAGTCTTGAAGAGTGAGCAGACCGGTATAGCGCCGCGCCGGGTCGGTTTTGTCGGCCACTTCGATTTAGAAGGCCGTGGCCGAATGAAATTGCGCGTGACGGACGCGCGACCAGAAGGCGATCATCCGGCCGATTCGAGCGGAGATCGATTTATCGGGCTCGCCCTCGCCGGCGACATAGGTGCGAT
>JANORU010000028.1:0-2764 GCA_031415475.1 Hyphomicrobium sp. | reverse complement strand
AGATCGTCGGGGAAGAATTTAACAACCGACATGACGGGGTTTGAGGCCGCCTGGCCGAGGCCGCAAATCGAAGCATCGCGCATCACTTGCGCCAGGTCTTTGAGAAGGTCGGTATCCCAGACCTTCTCGCTCATCAGTTTGACGGCCTTTTCGGTGCCGTTGCGGCAGGGCGTGCACTGGCCGCAGCTCTCGTCCTCGAAGAACTCCATGAGGTTCAGAGCGACGTCCTTCATATCGTCGTTGTTGGACAGAATAACAACCGCATGGCTGCCGACAAAGCAGCCGTGTTTTTCGAGCGTGCCGAAGTCGAGCGGGATGTCGCCCATCGCGGCCGGCAGAATGCCGCCCGAGGGGCCGCCCGGCAGATAACCCTTGAATGTGTGGCCCTTGGCCATGCCGCCGCACAGTTCGATCAATTCGTTGACTGTTGTGCCGGCGGCGGTCAGCACCACGCCCGGCTTGGTGACCCGGCCCGAAACTGAATACGAGCGGTTGCCTTTTGCGCCGTTCTTGCCGAGGGCTGCAAACCAGGCCGCGCCCTTTTCGAGAATCTGCGGGATCCAGTAGAGCGTCTCGACGTTGTTGACGAGCGTCGGCCGGTTGAAGATGCCGACTTGCGCGACGTACGGCGGGCGATGACGCGGCAGACCGCGCTTGCCTTCGATACTCTCGATCATCGCGCTTTCTTCGCCGCAGATGTAGGCGCCCGCACCCCGGCGGATCGAGACCTTGGTGTGTTTGGTGAGGCCGGCCTTGTCGAGCGCTGCAATCTCGCGGGCGAGAATTTCCAGCACCGCCGGATACTCGTCGCGCATGTAGATGAAGACTTCTTGCGCCTCGACCGCCCAGGCGGCGATCAACATGCCTTCGAGGAACTGGTGCGGACGGCGTTCGAGGTAGTAGCGGTCCTTGAACGTGCCGGGCTCGCCTTCGTCGCCGTTGACAGCCATCAGGCGCGGGCCCTTTTCGGCGCGCACGAACGTCCACTTGCGGCCCGTCGGGAAGCCGGCGCCACCGAGGCCCCGAAGCCCGCCATCTGATAGCGTGGTGATGATGTCGTCGACTTTGCGTTCGCCGTTGAGGCAGCCGGCGAGGACTTGATAGCCGCCTTCTTTTTTGTAGGCGGCGAGCGACTGGTATTTCGGAATGGCGGCGTGGGTTTCTTTTTCGGCAACCAGTTTCTTGATCTTGGCGACGCTCGCCTTGGCAACATGGTGGTGGCCGACTTCGGCGGCTGGCGCCACATCGCAGGCGCCGATGCACGGCGCGCGGACGATGCGGACATCCTCCATGTCTTCCGAACCAAGGGCTGCGAGCAGCTTTTCAGCGCCCGCCAGCATGCACGACAAGCTGTCGCAAACGCGGATGGTAATCTTGGCGGGCTTGGGCTCGCCATCCTGAACGACATCGAAGTGGGCGTAGAAGGTCGCGACTTCGTAGACCTCGGCCATCGGAATGCGCACGAGTTCGCCAAGCGCATGAATGTGTCCGGCCGGCAGGCAGCCTTCGGCGTCTTGGATTTTATGCAGGTACTCGATCAGCAGCGCCCGCTCGTAGGGCCCGTCGCCGATCAGCGCGCGCACCGCCTCCGTTTCGGCCGGATCGAGCGCGCGGCCTTTTTGAAACGGTGACGCCTTGCGCCGGCCGGAGCCCGGATGAATGGCGCGCTCGGCCGTGGCCCCATTGCTGGCCGCACTTTTGTTGCCCATACGTGTCCTCGATCGTTCAATCATCCGCCACGTCTGACCCCGTGCGTCTTGGCACACGTTCGGCCGGCCCGGTCCGTTAAACCTTGGCGTCTAGAAGGCCGTGCGACGCTCAGCGTCCGCAAGGAGTGTCCTCGCCGCTTTGACCGGCACCATGAGCGTGATTTTGCGCCGCATCAATACGGCAGTTTCGTCCTTTGATAGGAAAAACCTATCAATGACCTAAGAGATTGCTATCGAACAGTGTTTCCGGGCTCCCGAGAGGGCTAATTGGGCCTTACGAGCGAGTCAAACTCCCCGGCCGCCGGATGGGGTTCAGCCGATCGCGGCCGCAGCCGGACTGAGCATTTTCTTGGCCGCCGACAGGAACGCCGCGACGTGCGGCGGGTGCGGCTCGCGGCCACCATGATTGCGGTGAATTGGCTAAGCGGCAAGTCCAACAAACTCGCCACCATTGAGTGCTTCGGCTTCGGCTACGTCATCCGTGAAGTCCAAAATCAACTGGATGGGTGCGTCGTCGACGTGGGCGTCATTGAAGTGGTCAACATCGACCTTCAACTGAACACAATCTCCTACGATCTGCCGTCGCCGCAGAGAGAACGCACGCTGCATGTGATCGCGTGGAGCGCTATCGATGTCGGCCCATTCGAATCGCGACTGGCCGTCTTTCATGACCTTCGCAGGGTGGCGCGCTCTGTATTGGCGTCCCTTCGTGTCTATTCTGTATTCTTCACGCGCCGCGCGTGCCAGATCGTCGGCACAACGGCTCATAATATCTGATGGCCTGGGCTCCCAAAGTCCTGCCGATATCGCCCAAGCAGCAACTTCTTTGGCGGTAGCGGGCATCGCCATACCCGCATCCTCATACTGACGCCAGATTGATTGAAGTTGTTCCGTGTAGTTAGCCATGTGAAAATCCTCAAACAGGTGCTGTTTGACCCCAGCCGTCAACGACTGCAATCGACAGTAACTCTTTACTCACGGGAACAAGGTGTGTTCGGAAATTTCGGTATTCTCCCAGTGTGCGATGCAGTTGTCCAACCACAAGGCCAGGGTGA
>JANORU010000027.1:0-3244 GCA_031415475.1 Hyphomicrobium sp. | reverse complement strand
CCAGAAAGCCCGAAAACACCTGATTTATCAGCGGGCTGATCGTTTTTAACCATAATAATGCCGCGGTTACGGTTTAGACCCTGATCATCGACCTCACGGCTGACGTCAGGGGGTGTGATGCGCAAGTTCAAATGGTGGCTGCGCCAGCAGGGCCAGAAGCTGGCACCGAGACTAACCCACGAAATGCTAGCCCGGCGCACTTGGCTCCATGAGCCGGAAGTTGCGCTCCTTCCCTTGCTGGCCGACCGCGCCAGCACCGCCATCGATATTGGCGCGAACAAGGGCGTCTATCTCTATCATCTTCATCAAGCCTACGGCCGTGTCGTCGCGTTCGAGCCGTTGCCGGAACTTGCCAGTTTTCTCACCAAAGCGGCTCCGTATGCCGAGGTCCACGGCATAGCGCTATCGGACCATGCGGGGCGCGCTGAGCTGACCCTGCCTGTCGGCTTCAACGAACTCGGCAGCCTTGAGCATCATGCCGGGACGAGCGCAGACCCGGTCATGCGACTGGAACAGCACGACGTGCCGGTCCGTACGCTCGATAGTTTCGAGTTCAAGGGCGTAGGGTTGATTAAAATCGATGTCGAAGGCCACGAGTTGAGTGTCTTGAAGGGCGCGCAGCATCTCATCGATCAGTCGCGGCCGGCGATATTGATCGAGGTCGAAGAGCGGCACAAATCCGGTTCGATCGCGGCAGTTGAGCACTTCTTTGAAACCTTCACATACGACGGGTACTTTCTCGACGGTGATCGTCTACGGCCCATTCGGCAGTTCGATGCTGACGACGACCAGAACGTCGCGGCATTGACCGACTCCGTCAAGGCCGGCCGCTATATCAACAACTTCATATTCTTCCCCCGCGACCGCGCCCGCGAGCGCGCTATTGAGATCAATCGCTGGCTGCAAAGCCAAGCTTGGCAGGAGCGCGAGAAACGGTCTGTCGGCTATTTGGAGCCAGTCCTCAGGTTTTTGCGGTGGCCGCGCGGGACTGAAACGACGAGTTAGTTCAGCGGTACTCTCAAGAGATTATCTCTCGGCATTGCGTTCAATCGCAATCCGGATGAGGTCGGCTGTCCGTTCGACGCCGAGTTTTTCCTTCATGCGGGTGCAGGTGTTGGCGACCGTCTTGTAGGCAATGCCGAGGGTCGTCGCGATGTCGGTGAGGCTACGGCCGTCGCCGAGCAGGCGGAGAATATCGGTCTCGCGCATGGTCAGCACGCTCAATGGGTCGCCGTAGCCGGCGCCCAGTGCCATGGCATTGGCGAGCGACTTGTCGACATAGCGCTGGCCGGAGCGAGCAAGTTTTACCGCCTCGATCAGTTCTTCGGCCCGCGCCGTCTTGCTGACAAAGCCGGTGGCCCCGGATTTCAATGCCCGGTTGGCGTAACTGGCGTCGGCGTGCATCGAGAACATGACAACGCGCGCCTTGGGATCGGATTGACGCAGCCGCTCCAGAAGAGCGAGCCCGCTGCCGCCGGCGAGATTGATGTCGAGCACCACCACGTCCGGCTTCTCACGGCCGTACTGATCGAATCCGTCGGCAGCTGTTGCGGCCTCTATCACCTGGGCATCGGGCAGCGTTGACAGCAGCCGGCGCACGCCCTGCCGGACGATGTCATGATCGTCGATCACCAGAAGTTTCATGCTGTCTCTGCCTTGGTCTGTTCAACTTGATCTGTGTTGCTGGCGGCCGCCGCGAGAGGCAATCGCAACATGACGGAAACGCCCGGGCGATCGGCTCGATCTGTGACGGTCAAGGTGCCGCCGGCCCGCGCCGCTCGCTCCTTCATTCCGGTCAGGCCAAAACTGCCGAGCGGGGAGGGCGGTTTCAAGCCGCCGCCATCGTCCGAAATCTGAGCCTCCACCCAGCCGGATTCGCGCTCACCGATTGAAATGCGAATAGTCTTCGGTGTGCCATGGCGCAGCGCGTTGTTGACCGCCTCGCGCACAACAGCGTGCAGCGTCACGTCAATCTGCGGTGTCCAGGTCTTGGCCGGGACATCGAGGTCGAACGTCAGGCCTGGGGTCTTGGCTTGCCAATAGGCCGCCAGATCCTCGATGGCGTTGGCGAGACCGAGGTCCATGAGAATGCCGGGCCGCAACTGCCACAGGATCGAGCGGATTTGTTCCTTGGTGGCGGCAACGGCATCCTGGATGGTCGCCGTCCGTTCCAGCGCCGTCGCCGTATCGCCGCTCGCCAGACGGTCTTTGATCGACAATGCGTCGACGTCGATGGAAAACAGCAGCGGGCCGACATCATCGTGCAGGTCGCGGGCGAGGCTCGCGCGCTCTTCTTCCTGCACCGTTTCCAGTTGCCGGTTCAGGCGTTCGGTATCGGTGGTCATGTTTTCCAAAAGGCTGGACATGCGGTTGAAGCCGCGCGCCAGTTCTTCCATCTCGTTGGCCCCGCTGACCGGCACCTGAACCCCGAAATTGCCAGCGCCGATCGATTGGAACCCCTGCAGCAGCTTGGTCACTGGATCGAGGGCCGATTTCAAAAGCGCTGTAAGTATCGCCAGCGTCGCCGTGCAGAAGATCGCCAGGGTCGACAAGTTGAGGCGCGCGTCGCTCCAAGCCTCTGCGGTTTCGTTGGTCGGATCGGCGGTCAGAACGAGACTGCCGATCTTTTGATCGCTTGATGCGAAGGGCAGGACCTCGCGTCTCAGCTCGGGCGCGATCCGCCTGTTGAACCAGTCCGGCACCCGCTGCGTGACATCCTCTGGCTTGGAATGGGCGATCTGCTTGCCGTCCGCGTCCGTTGCCATCACAGCCAAGTGGCGGTGGCCGTCGAACGTCCGGACAATCCTTTCCAACTCACGGCGTGGATCGCTCGATCGCAGCACGTCCTCGCGTTGCAACTCGACCGCCTTGCGGCCAGCGGCGAGAGCGCTCGTCATTTCGGTATCGAGCTTGCCCGCCACATGGGCCGACGCGAGCCACGACGCAACCACAAGCGTGCCGACAAGGATCGAGGCAATGGCCAGAACCAGGCCGGTTTTCAAAGACATCGGCAACGCGGCATTCCTTATTTTGTAACAGTGTTACAATTTCAGGACGGGCGTGCCAAGGGGGCGTGCGATCACGCTGACGTGTGGTCGCGGGAGAAGGTTGGCGGGGGAACTGAACCCCACCAGCGGCGCATCACTCCGCCGCGACGATAAAGGGCGCGCCACTGGTGGTGCGCACAAGCCCCAGCCGCTCCTTGGCCTGCTCGCGCAGCACGTCGATCGGTTTCAGTTTGTTG
>JANORU010000026.1:0-1934 GCA_031415475.1 Hyphomicrobium sp. | reverse complement strand
AACAATTTCGACAAGGTCGGTCTGCCCTGGTCGGACGAAACCTACAACATCACCAACGGTCCGCGCGGCATTACCGGGATTGACGGGCTCATTTTTTTCGGGTTCGATTTGCGCAAGGGACTCGATGTATTGGGTTTCAATGTGACTGGCTTGCAGCTCTACTACTTTGTGTTTCTCGCCTTTGCGATCCTCTCGGTGATCGGGGTCTATCGCTTGCAGCATTCGCGCCTCGGTCGCGCCTGGCAGGCACTGCGTGAGGACGAGATTGCCGCCAAGGCGATGGGCATCAACACCCGAAACATAAAGCTCGCCGCGTTTGCGTTCGGCGCGCTGACCGGCGGGCTGGCGGGTGGGCTGTTTGCCTCGATGCAGGGATTTGTCAGCCCGGAATCGTTTGGCCTGCTGGAGTCGATCATGATTTTGGCAATGGTCGTGCTCGGTGGCATGGGCCACATTCCCGGCGTCATTCTCGGTGCCGTGTTGCTCGCCGCGATGCCGGAGGTGATTCGCTACGCTGCCGACGAAAACGTGCAGCAGAAAATATTCGGCACCGTGCTGATAGCGCCTGAGGTCTTGCGCAACCTCATCTTCTCGCTGGCATTGATTCTCATCATGCTGTTCAAGCCGCAAGGCTTGTGGCCGTCACCGGAGAAGAAATAATGGCTGACATGCTGTTCATCGCCGAAGGCGTGACCAAGCGCTTCGGCGGCGTCACCGCGCTCGACAACGTGTCAATGGCGATCCCGCGCGGCTCAATCTTCGGACTCATCGGCCCCAACGGTGCTGGCAAGACCACCTTTTTCAATACCCTGACCGGTTTGTATCAAGTCGACGAGGGCAAGTTCACCTTTGACGGCAAGTCGCTCAACGTGAAAGCACCGCACGAAGTGGCGCAGGTCGGCATCGCGCGCACCTTCCAGAATATCCGCCTGTTCGGCGAAATGACGGTGCTGGAAAACGTGATGGTGGGTCGCCATGTGCGCACCAAAGCGGGTGCCTTTGGCGCGATTTTTCGCACCCCATCAGCACGTCGCGAAGAGGCGGAAATTGAGCAGCGTGCTCACGAGCTGCTGGCGTACATCGGCCTGTCGAAGCGTGCAGGTGCCAAGAGCCGCACCCTGGCCTACGGCGAGCAGCGTCGCCTGGAGATTGCACGCGCGCTTGCCACCGACCCAAAAATGATCGCGCTCGATGAACCTGCGGCGGGCATGAATGCGACCGAGACGGTCACGCTCAGGACATTGATCGAACGCATTGCCAACGATGGCACGACGGTGATGTTGATCGAACACGACATGCGCCTGGTGATGACCGTGTGCCACCATATCGTGGTGCTTGACTATGGCAAGAAGATTGCCGACGGCAATCCAGCGCAAATACAGAAGGACCCAGCCGTGATCAAGGCCTACCTCGGAGGCGCGCACATCATTCCGGATCAGCTCGCAGGAGAAAAGGCATGACCGCGCTGCTCGACGTCAAAAAGTTGGAAGGTGCCTACGGCGGCATCCAGGCGATCTAGGGCATCGACTTTCATGTCGATGCAGGCGAGCTGGTCACGCTGATCGGGGCCAACGGGGCCGGCAAATCAAGCACCCTGCGTGCACTGTCCGGGCTCATCAAGCCCGCAGGCGGCAAGGTGACCTACGCCGGTCGCGATATCACCGGTGTGCCGTCGCATGCGCTGGTGGGCCTGGGCATCGCGCTGTGTCCCGAGGGCCGTGGTGTGTTCGCGCGGCTAAACGTGCACGAAAACCTGCTGATGGGTGCCTATGCGCGCAACGACAAGGCGCAGATTCTGCGCGAGCTTGACGAGGTCTACGTCATGATCCCGCGTCTGAAGGAACGCGACAAGCAGATGGCGGGCACCCTGTCCGGCGGCGAGCAGCAAATGCTCGCTATTGGCCGCGCCATGCTCGCGCAGCCGAAGCTCTTGA
>JANORU010000025.1:0-2531 GCA_031415475.1 Hyphomicrobium sp. | reverse complement strand
GTCCAGCCTGCCAATTACCGCCTTTGCCGAGGATTTCCGGCCCGGCGATATCGTCAGCTATTGGCGGCCGCAAAACCGCCATTCCCGAACCCATATCGCAGTTGTTTCCGACCGGACTGGGCCAACTGGGCGGCCGATGATTATTCACAACCGCGGCTGGGGCCCGCAGGAAGAAGACGCGCTGTTTGTCGACGAGATTACCGGGCACTACCGGTTCACCGGTCGCATCTCGACGGCCGCCACCCCAGTATCGACTGCGCCGGCCTTGCCGGTGCAGAAGTCGAAGCCGCCAACGCGGGCCGAAATAAAGCTGCCGGTGAGAAAACCGGCTGTGCCGGCCGGTGTAACGGTCAGAACCGGCTATGCGACCGGTTCGGGCAAGTCGGCTACGCGCTGACCGGCTTGAAGCAGCGGCGCCTGATCACAAAGGTCACCGATCAGCAGTGTATTTAACTCCAATAGTGCGAAATACAATTCGCGCCGAAATGCGTAATTCGGGCGCCATTTGCTTTTATCTGCGACTTTCATTTGCTAATTCCACAAAATTAACTTGTCGATAACTGCGAATAGGCTCATCTTTTTCGAAGCTCGTACTTTGCGGTGCGCCGCTATTTGGTTCTGCCGCCATGATTATTTACACAATTCGGAGATTGCGCCGGTCGGGCCGCATCCAGCGGGCCTGGCGGTCCGCGCGCTCGTTTGTTGGTCTGTTCTGGCTGCCGGCTGCCGAGCCGGTTAAGCGAGTGGTGACAGAGCTCGGTGCGCCGGTTGGCGTTGCCACGCAATGGGACCGGATCGCTGCTGCCGTTGAAGGTGGCGTTGCCAAAGCCGAGCGGGTTGAGGCCTGCCAGGCCGCCGCCATGGCCCATCTCGATGGCGCAACCTATGCGCTGCAATCGCTGATGGGAGACCTGGCCGAGCTGCTGGGCCAAGCGCAAGCACCGTCCCGGCCGATGCTCACCAGTGGGGATTTCCGCTCGGTCCCGTTCCGCCGCCGCGAGCAGATCGCCGCTTGAGGCGACATCACCCCTTGGCCGGCCCGCAGTTTGCGGCGACACTCGCCGCCGCCTGAGACCCATTCAAGCATTTCCGACCCAAGGATGCCCGAAGCGTGGCCGAAACACCGCCGTTCGCCGCTCTTGCCGCCAAGGTGGCCGACGATCTTGCCCGCCTGTCGCAGGAGTTTCTCGCTCCTGGGCTCTATGTGGTAGCGACGCCGATCGGCAATCTGGCCGACATCACGCTGCGGGCGCTGTCGGTTCTGGCGCGAGCCGATGCGATCTACTGCGAAGACACCCGGCATAGCCTGAAACTCCTCTCGCACTTCGCCATTCGCTCAGCCACGCGGCCCTATCACGAGCACAATGCCGAAGAGCAGCGGCCGCGCATTCTGGCTGAACTTGAGGCCGGCAAGCGCCTCGCATTGATTTCCGATGCCGGCACGCCGTTGATTTCCGACCCAGGGTTCAAACTGGTCCGCGACGTGGTCGCGGCTGGGCACGCGGCCGTCTCCATTCCGGGTGCGAGCGCGGTTCTAACCGGGCTCGCGAGTTGCGGGTTGCCGACCGATGCCTTCTTCTTCGCAGGTTTTCTGCCGCCGCGTGGTGGGTCGCGCCGCAACCGGATCGAGGCGCTAAAAGCGATCCCCGGGACGCTGGTGTTCTTTGAAGCGCCGACGCGGGTCGCCGACACATTGGCCGATCTCGCCGCGGTGTTGGGCTCTCGTCCAGGTGTGGTGGCGCGCGAGCTGACCAAGATGCACGAGGAATTCCGGCGCGGGCCGCTGCCGGAGCTGGCGGCAATGTTCGCCGCAGCCGATGAGCCCAAAGGCGAGATTGTGGTTCTGGTCGGGCCGCCCGGCGCCGAAGAGGTGACCGACGCCATGATCGGCGAACGGCTCGACATCGCGCTCGAAACCTTAAGTTTGAGAGACGCCGCCAAAGCCGTGGCCGACGACCTCGCCGTGCCCAAGGCCCGCGTCTATGATCTCGGTCTCAAACTGCGAAAACAGCGCGATCCGGAATGAGCACCGGCAATCCCAACGCTGCCAACGACAGCCGCCGCGAGGACCGGCAAGGCCGTCAGGTGCGGGGATTGTGGTCGGAACGGCTGGCGGTCGCGATGCTGATGGCCAAGGGATACCGCATTCTCGACCGGCGCTGGCGCGCGCGCGGCGGCGAACTCGATATCGTAGCGGTGCGGGGCAAGCGGATTGCGTTCGTCGAGGTCAAAAGCCGGGCGACGACGTCGGATGAGGACGCCCATGGCGCTGTCGGCCACCGCCAAGCCGGTCATCTACAGAGCGCAGCCGACCAGTGGCTCAACAGAAATAGGAGCTACCGCGACCACGAGATCGGCTTCGACCTCGTGATCGTCGCGCCGGGACATTGGCCCCGGCATATCAAGAATGGGCTATAAAAACGCGTCTACCACTTCTGGCTGACAGCCTGTCCGCCAAGCACGGTCTGCGCGCGGCGGTTCTGCGACCAGCACGAAATGTCATCGCACACTGCGACCGGGCGTTCCTTGCC
>JANORU010000024.1:0-2743 GCA_031415475.1 Hyphomicrobium sp. | reverse complement strand
TCGTCATCCTCGCCATGATCCGCATCATGCTGAGGCGGATTGTAAGGGCCAGAGAAAAATCATAAATGTGCCGGACGGACTCTAAAACATATCCGCTCTCACGGCGTTATTTTTAACGCTTGGGATGACGAACCTTGGATGCAGGATGGCGCGGCAGTTCGCGTGTCAATTGTCAACTTTGCGACAATCGAATCCGATGCACCCATTCGATTTGATGGCAATCCCGCGCTGGAAATTTTTCCAGATCTGACTGCGCGGACAAGCGAAAACGGCGTAGACCTAACCCATGCCAGGCGCCTACATCAAAACTCGAATTCCGCCTTTATGGGGGATACAAAAGGTGGTGCGTTTGATGTTGACGGCGAGACCGCCCGTCAATGGCTTGAATTGCCTCGCAATCCGAATGGCAGAGCCAACGGCGACGTCTTGAAACCGTGGATCAATGGCCTCGATGTCACTCGTCGCCCTCGAGATATGTGGATTATTGATTTTGGATGGGAAAGCGCCGAGGCAGAAGTTGCACTCTACGAAAAGCCTTTCGGTCACATAAAGACTGGCGTCTATCCGGAACGACTTAAGAACCGCCGAGAGACGTATAAGAAGTTCTGGTGGAGGCACGTCGAGGCGCGGCAAGGAATGCACGCTGCGCTTTCTTCGATGGCGAGTTGCATTGTTACCCCTACTGTTGCGAAGCATCGACTCTTCGCGAGATGTCCTAAGCCGGTGCTGCCAGACCATCAGCTCATCGCCATCGCCCGCGACGACGACACGACGTTCGGCATTCTGCATTCCAAGTTTCACGAACTGTGGTCGTTGCGCATGTGTACCTGGCTCGGCGTCGGAAACGATCCCCGCTACACGCCGACCACCTGCTTCGAAACCTTCCCCTTCCCCGAAGGACTGACGCCGAACATCCCGGCGGCCGAGTATGCCAACGACCCACGCGCCGCGGCAATCGCCAAAGCCGCCGCGCGGCTGAACGAGCTGCGCGAAAACTGGCTGAACCCTCCGGACTTGGTGCAGCGCGTGCCGGAAGTCGTGCCCGGCTATCCCGACCGCATTCTGCCGGTCGATGACAAGGCCGCGAAAATTCTCAAAGACCGGACGTTGACCAAACTTTACAACGAGCGGCCGGCGTGGCTCGATATGGCGCATAAGGATTTGGACGCGGCGGTCGCGGCCGCCTACGGCTGGCCGGCCGATCTATCGGACGATGAGATTTTGGAGCGGCTGTTCAAGCTCAATCAAGAGCGCGCGGGTAAGCAAGGTGCGTAGGTTGGGCTGAGCCCGTTCGCGAAGCCCAACGCTTGGTGTCACACAGAGTTGTTGGGCTTCACAAGATGGTTCAGCCCAACCTACAATTAGCGGGGAAAATCATGAAACGCACGCTCTGCATCCTAACCGTTGCCGCCTCCAGCTTGACCGCCGCTTGCGACGAGTTAAAGGAGTTCTTCGTATGCAAGAACGGCTACAAGATTGAATATAAGTACAGCAGCGCACGTGATTTCTGGTTCGACAATAGCAAGGATGAGTTCGTGGACGGCGCATTGCGCGTGAGCGCGGTCACCTTCAAAGACGGAAGGCGGCTATCAATCCGTTGCTTCAAAAATTCAACAGAAGACGCACGCAGCCGATTCGATCTTCGCTACACCATCGACATGCCATTATTGGGCAGGCTTGTACCAGACTTAAAGAAAGCGGGCGTAGTAACATTGGTTTTAAGTGTCGACGACGTGCCCATCAAAACAATCACGGCGGAGCCAATAGCTCACGACTTTGGAATGTCGTATCTCGCAGAATTGGACGGCGAATTAATCGATAAGCTTGCGACCGCGAAAGAATCGATCATCGTCATGCCCCGGCAGGGCAGCGAGAAGCTGGATGACGTGATCAAGTTCGGCGTAGCAGAGTTGGCCGACCACGCGGTGCCGGTGAAGAAAGCTTGCGAAGCCACAGACCCATCAATCCCACGCGACGCAAACCCGGGCGAAGCGCCTCCGGCTAAGACATAGCCCCCGCGACGCTCGACCTCGGTCCTGGCCCAGCCTTGACACGGCCCCGCCCCTCGACAATCCGGCGGTCTTCCTGTATCCCCGCCCCAATCAATCCCCGAAAAGGGTCTGCCCACCAGGGCCGCACGAGGCATACGCGCTGCGCATTGAGCGTCGCGGTTTGCCTCCTCTGCATTGAATAATAACAATAAAGGACGAAAAATGAACATTATTCAGCAGCTCGAACGCGAGCAGATGGACGCCATTCTAACCAAGCGCGGCGTCCCCGAATTCTCCCCCGGCGATACCGTCAAGGTGATGGTCAAGGTCGTCGAACTGACCGACGCCGACCCCAAGGATAAGAAGCGTAAGGCGGCGGCCGTTAAGGCGCCCACGGAACGTTTGCAGGCCTATGAGGGCATGGTGATCGCCCGCTCCGGCGGCGGCCTCAACGAGACGTTCACGGTCCGCAAGATTTCCTACGGTGAGGGCGTGGAACGCGTGTTCCCGATCTACTCGCCCTACATCGCCGAGATCGAAGTGATCCGCCGCGGCAAGGTGCGCCGCTCGAAGCTCTATTATCTGCGCGGCCTGCGCGGGAAAGCGGCGCGCATCTTCGAACGCACGGACGCACGCGCCCGCAAGCTCAATGCCGCCTGGAAGGGCTTCAAGAAGCCGAAGGGCGAGGCCGATGATTTCACGCAGATCAACGGCATCGACGCCGATCTCGCCGCCCGCCTGAAGCAGGTCAA
>JANORU010000023.1:0-2529 GCA_031415475.1 Hyphomicrobium sp. | reverse complement strand
CGTCCGGCGTGCGCATCATGGCAATCTCAACGTGCTGATCAACCAGTCCAGTGACACGTCCAGCCCATTCCCCATCGATCGTGGCCCGCCCTTCCAGCTCGAGACCGATCTCGCGAAAAAACTCGATCGCCTCTCCGAGATCCGCGACGACGATCCCCATGTTGTCCATCCGTTTGAGTGCCATGTGTACAATCTCCGGGGTTACGCTCAGGCGCACCATCTTATGGCTGGGATAGCCTTGGCCAACCTACCAGATAACAGCGCCGTTCTTTTCTCGACGATGTCTACGTAAGCGTTGCCCGCGATTGCGAAGGCGGAGCCATTTGCTGTTCTGGTCGTTATGATTGGGAGGAACCACCTCATGACCGATAAGAAAAGCCAAGCCGGTGAACACGGCGCAGCGCCGTTCGAAACTCCAGGTAAGAGCACAGTGGGAGCAGACACGAACCAAACGGCTGCGGCGCTGCAAAGCCAGATCATGCAGCTGAAGATCGACCTCGACGCAATCGACCGAGGCGCCTCTGGCTCGACCTTTGCGAAAGGCGAGAGAGCCAAACTCGAAGCGCAAGTTGCAACATTGGAACGAACCCTCGCGGACCTCGATCCTAGCGCCTAAGACAGCGAGTGGTTGCAAATCCTGTCGCTGCCTTGCAGACATGTCGGTCGGCGAGATGATTAAGTGGCCGACTCACACGCCGTCGAAACCCGTCGAGACAAATTGGTCGGTGCCTGCCACCCAGTCTCCGTGTCGGATCGCATATCCAGCGCCGAGCGCGGCGGTTCTAGGTCATGGACTCATAAACCGCATCCATATTCTTGAAGAAGCGAGTTTGACGAGAGCGGGATAGTTTGCGGCGCTCTTCTCGTATCGGCTGGCGATTGCGCGGAAGTGCTTCAGCTTGCAGAAGAAGCGCTCGACGAGATTGCGCTGGGCATAGACCTTTGGCCTTGGCCGGAAGGTCTTTGTGCGATTGGGCATGGGCTTGATGCAGCATTTCGCGTGACGCCGCTTCAGCTCCGCGCGCAGGCGGTCGCTGTCATAGCCGGCGTCAGCGATCAGGGTCTGTCCTTTTCCGACCGTGTCGAGCATGTCGTCAGCGCTGCGGCCATCATGAGCCTGGCCAGGCGTCAGCTTCAGGGCGATAGGCAAGCCGTTGGCGTCGACCAGGGCGTGGATCTTGGTGGTCAGCCCGCCGCGCGAGCGCCCCATGCATCTGGGATCAGTTCCGTTCCCAGCGGCGGCTGCTTCGGCACCTGTCTCCGCACCCCCCTTTTTGCGTTCGCCCCATGCTGGTGAACGCGGATCGTGGTGCTATCGATCATCTGGAGATTGCCATTATAGGCCTTCGACACCGCCTCGAATATCCTGTCCCACACCCCGGCCTTCGCCCATCGGACAAAGCGGTTGTAGCAAGTCGTGTGCGGGCCATAGCGCTCGGGTATCTCGTTCCACGGCGAACCCGTCCGCAGTCGCCAGTAAATGCCGTTGAGAACCTTGCGGTCGTCGGCGCGCGGAACCCCGCGCGGCTTGTTGGGCAAAAGCGGCTTGATGATCGATCACTCGAAGTCCGTGATCTCGTAGCGACGGACATGCGGCATGCGGAATTCCTCCCGCGCAAATCAGAATCAGAATTTGACCGCGCAAGGAATACCGCTTCTGCATTTATGAGTTCATGACCTAGTCTGACGGCACCTTGCGACGGCATCGGGTGCGAAGCTGTCAGCGCCGGAAGACGCCGACGAGTTCTTCGATGACCTTTTCCTGCTCTGAAGCGTTCTTCGAGTTCATAGCGCGGTCCACGCAACGGCCAAGGTGTTGCCGCAACAGGTCGCTTTCGATGCGCGCGAGCGCAGCACGGGCAGCTTCGATCTGTGTCACGACATCAATGCAGTAGCGGTCTTCCTCGACCATTTTCGCGATGCCCCGAACCTGCCCTTCTACCCGGTTCAGATTCTTCAGAACCTTCTCGGAAACGGATCTTTCCATATACCCCTCCCGGGTACTTGATTTTATACCCCCATAGGGTATATATGCTATAGACCAAATGCAAGCCCGGAGGGCGCCATGGCGCATACCCACCCTGAAGGATCTGAACTGAAAGATCCCGTCTGCGGCATGACGGTGAAGCCGGACGCGCCGCATCGTGCAATGCATGACGGGTACGAGGTGCTGTTCTGCAGCGCCGGTTGCAAGACGAAATTCCAGGCCGATCCCGGTCGATATCTGAAACCTGCCGCCAAGACCGAACACAGCTGCTGCTCCGCGAATGACGCCAAGCCTGCGCACGCTGGCGGTCAGGATGCCGGGAGCCATCATCACCTCCATTCACACGCTCCATCCCCTGCACCGGCACCAGCGTCCGCTCCTGCCGGCGCGAAATGGACCTGCCCAATGCATCCGGAGATTGTGCGGGATGGCCCGGGCTCCTGCCCGATCTGCGGAATGGCGCTCGAGCCGATGATGCCGACGGCCGAAGCAGGGCCGAACCCCGAGCTCGCCGACATGTCGCGTCGCTTCTGGGTGGGTCT
>JANORU010000022.1:0-2642 GCA_031415475.1 Hyphomicrobium sp. | reverse complement strand
GCTTCGACCAGTCGCCAGCAGCCATAGAAGGCATAGCCGACCACGATGATCGGGACGGCAATGAGGGCGGCAACAACGTCCAGGATAGCGTCACCGAAGCGCTGGCCGTCGCCGGGTCCGGCCGCCGAGGATGTCACCAACACACCTTCGGCCATGCGCCGGCCTTGGGCTTCAGGTCGGCGTCGACTTGGACGATCGTTTGACATCGTTGGCCTTGCGCCCGCTGCAAGGCACGGGCCGGTAAGCATCGCTCTGCCGGCCGGCAACGTCAAATGCCGGTGTCCAGTCTTAAGCTTGAACGCGAGCCCGAAACCGCTCGACGGCCGAGCCGATCCGGTCCCTTGCCTGGGATTCGATCCGTTTGAGGTCGTCCTCGGTCTGTATCCGCTCGTTGAGGAGACGCGCCCGCAGGTGGGCGATCGGGTCGTCGACATCGGCGCGTTTGACCGGCCGCCGCGCCGCTGCTTGCGCGTGGCCTTGAAAGACCGGCGTGACGACATCGAGGACGGGAACGACACCGCCAGCCAAACTGCCCGCTTGACCAATCCCGGTGATGGCATCCCGGACCTGGGCGAGATCTCCGCCGTTGACCGCGCACCAGACGCGGCCGACGCCTGAAAAAAATTGTCTGAGATCGTTGATGAGTGCATTGCCGGCCGGGCCCTGACGGGCATTCTGGTCGCCGGCGAGGACGATCATGGTGCGCGCAAAAAGTTTGCTGGCGTGGCGCAGTTGAGCGACCAAATCGCGGGCCGGGTCGTTTAAAACACTCGCCAGGATGATGACAGTGCCACCCTCGCCGACCCGGTCCTTGGCACGCAGCAGCATCTCGTCCCATCCGCCGAGGACAACCGCCGGTCGGCCAGCGCCAGCTCCTGCCGCTGTGTAGAGCCCCGCCTGATCGGCGGTCGCGGCTTGATTTGCTTGATCTGCGAACACCTGCTCCGGGCCGTCGCCGAGTGCGAGGGCTAAACCGGGCCGGACATCGGCCGTCAGGATGACATCGCCGGCGCCTGCCGCGTCCGCCAACGCAACGAGCAGCGCCTCCCAGCCGTACGTCGACGGATAGGGGTGATCGAGAACGCCGAGCGCGAAAAGCTGGCCGGCGCGCTCTTCGACGCGGCGCATCATCAGCATGGACTCATAGGCCGCCATCGACGACTGAGCCGATGCCGCGACCACCACTCTTGGACTCATGCCTGCTTCCATCCACCGAGACAAATCACGTCCGTTGGAGCAAGACTACGGCAAGTCGTGTGACAAATTCGAGCGGCGGGAGACGACGCGGTCGCCGGGGTGGACGTAGCCGAGAACGTCGCGGGCAATCTCTTCGACGAGATCGGCGTTGGGCAATTCGGGGGAAAGGAGTGCGACGTCGCGCTCAAGGCCGGCACGCACGGTCTCGAGGGAGGCGATCTCGAACTCAACGAGCGTTTCCCGCTCGAGAAGCTTAGATCGCGCCTCGAGACCGTGGCGGCCATAGAGAGCGTGATGCGAGAAATATGCCGCTGCCGACAGGCTCGAAAGCAGAACAAGAGCCTGGAGAAGCTTTTTTCGCAGATCCATCATGGGCGACGCAAAACTGGGTGTTCGGGGTTACGCGAGAAGTCAGACCGGGAACATCCCCAACCTAGCGCCGACCACTTAAAGCCGCGTAAAGCGCCGTTCGATTTTCGCTCAAAAGGCAAAAATTATGACACGGCCTTGAGTGCGCCCCGCCCGGCATAGCGCGCTTGGGGGCCAAGTTGGCCCTCGATACGGATGAGTTGGTTATACTTGGCAAGCCGGTCAGAGCGGCTCAATGAGCCGGTTTTGATCTGTCCGCAATTGGTCGCGACCGCCAGATCGGCAATCGTCGAATCCTCGGTCTCGCCTGAGCGGTGAGACATAACGGCGGTGTAGCCGGCGCGCTGCGCCATTGCCACGGCATCGAGTGTTTCAGAGAGCGAGCCGATCTGATTGACCTTGACCAGGATCGAGTTGGCAACGCCGCGCTTGATGCCGTCCGCTAGCCGTTCGGTATTGGTGACGAACAGATCGTCGCCGACGAGCTGGCATTTTTTGCCGACAAGTTCCGTCAGTGCCTTCCACCCATACCAATCGTCCTCGGCCATTCCGTCTTCGATCGAGACGATCGGAAAGCGAGCGACGAGATCGGCGAGGAAGCGGGCGTTGGCTTCGCTGTCGAGCGTTTTGCCCTCGCCCTCCATGCGGTACATGCCGTCCTTGAAGTATTCGGTCGACGCGCAATCGAGCGCCAGCATGACGTCATGGCCTGGCTTGTAGCCCGCCTTCTCGATCGAGCGCATGATGAAGCCGAGCGCATCGTCGGCACTCTTGAGATTGGGGGCAAAGCCGCCCTCGTCGCCGATTGCGGTGTTGTGGCCGGCGTCTTTCAAGCCCTTTTTCAGGGTGTGGAAGATTTCAGCGCCGATCCGCACGGCCTCCGCAATGCTCGATGCCGCGACCGGCATGATCATGAATTCCTGAATATCGATCGGGTTGTCGGCATGCGCACCGCCATTGACGATGTTCATCATCGGCACCGGCAAAACATGGGCCGTCGCGCCGCCGACATAGCGGTAGAGCGGCAGGCCGCTCGCCTCGGCCGCTGCCTTGGCAACAGCCAACGAGACGCCGAG
>JANORU010000021.1:0-6563 GCA_031415475.1 Hyphomicrobium sp. | reverse complement strand
GTGTAGCAGCAGGATTATTCGTTGACAGTTACGAAAAAAATCCTGTGCTGTTAAATTATGGCATTGATGAGTTACGATTTACCAAACCGGTGTATCCCGGCGCTGAAATTCATATCCGTTTTACCTGCAAAGAAAAATTGCCTAATGATAAAAGAGTAGTGGAAAAATCCGAAGATTTTAAACGAGGTGATGATATTGATAAAGGAATTGTAAAGTGGCTGGTGGAGATGATTGATGAAACGGGTGAGGTGACAGGTGTAGCGACTATATTGACGATGGTGGCAAGGAATAAAGTGTAAGGAATAAATTTTATCTTTATACTGTGATGGATTTAAAATCTTTAAAGCATGAATTACAAAATATCAAACTTGCGCATCGGCCGTCACGCGATTGTATCGTTTCCGAACTTTGGCCACTGGCGGGTCCGGACAGCGCTGTTATTTACCGGCCGCATGCCGATGACACGCAGCCTGCCGGAGACGTGGTACGCCACCCAGGACGCGCATTTCTGCACGATCAAGGACTTCGTCGATCTGGTCGGGACGATCGATGCCGAGGTGGTCGAGGCGTTTGCACTCAACAGTTACGACCAGCGACTGCCGATCAAGAATTCCCTGTCGCTGCAGAACCTGCTCGGCGAGAAGGCCGTGTTTCTGCTGCGCCGCCGCTCGCGCGGCTGAGCGGGGCGCCCTTCCGGTTCTCGAAGGCGCGCACCGGCCGGATGCCGACGAGATCTTTCAGCACGCGAACACCAACCCGCTTGCCGCCAACCGTTGCCAGCACTTCCTTGCGCGCTTCGACAATGACGAGCCCAGCCAGCCGCGGCCAAATCTTGCTGCCAATACGCTCCAGGGCGGGCGCCGACCGTAAAACGATTTTGCGCTGAACTGGCGGCATATGAAGGGCCGCCCCCCACGAAAGCGGCGTGAACAGTGACTCAGTCAGCAGCCGTTCCAGCTGCGAGCGGCTGTACGGCCGGCCGGTGCCGAACGGCGTGGCATCCACCCGGGCCCAAACGCCGCGCCGGTTGGGCACGACGATCATCAGCCGCCCCTCGGGCGAAAGAACGCGCCAGAGTTCGCGCAGCAGATGTTCAGGCCGCTGCGAAACTTCAAGGCAATGCACCAGCAGCAGGCGATCGACGGAATTGTCGGGCAGCGGCAGTTGATCGTCTTCGACCAGAACCGAGAGAAGCGGACCGGCAGCCGGCCAGACGAGGGCGCCCTGCGTCTCCGGCATCAGGGCGCCGATGCGCGCGGCATCGTTGCGAAAAGCACCAAGATAGGGGGCCGCATAGCCGAGGCCTATGATGACCCCACCTCGAAAGCCGCGCCAGCGGCTGCGAATTTGCTGGCCGACCGCGCGCCGGACCGTGAGGCCGAGCGGAGTTCCATAAAAATCCCTGAGATCGACGACGTCGAGTTGCATCGTAGCCCAATTCCGGATCGCCGCTCGCGCCGGACCGAGTGTGATCCGAACGCCGCGCGCGCTTCTAATGGCCCCGGCCCAGTTGAATTAGCAAGGTGTCAGGATTAACCTATCCCTCAACACTCCCAAGAATGGTCAATTCCACCGGTCGTCATGGCGCCGCTTGCAGTCCACCACTTTATTTGCCGCAAGGACAACTACGGCGTCCTGACCCATGCCGAAGACGGCACAACCGTGTCGATCGACGCGCCCGATGCGGCCACAGTTCAAGCCGAACTCGATGCCAAGGGCTGGAGATTGACGCATATCCTCGTCACCCACCATCACGGTGACCACACGGCTGGCATCGCCGAACTGAAAGAGCGCTGGAATTGCGTTGTTGTCGGGCCGAAAGCCGAAGCGGCGCGCATTCCTGGAATTGATCATGCGGTTGAGGAAGGTGACCGGGTAAACCTCGGCGGTCATGCCATCGAGGTGCTCGACACGCCCGGCCACACGCTCGGTCATGTCACCTACCATATGCCGGATGACCGCGTTGCCTTCGTTGGCGACACAGTCTTCGCCATGGGCTGCGGCCGCATACTCGAAGGCAATGCCGAGATGATGTGGCATTCGCTGTCCAAAATCGCCAAGTTGCCGGCGGAGACGCGGCTCTATACCGGACACGAGTATTCCCTCGCCAATGCCCGTTTTGGCTTGACCATTGAACCCGAAAATCCGGTTCTGCAAGACCGCGCGCGGCAAGCCGAAAATCTGCCAGCGACGGGCGGCGTTGCACCGCCGGCGACCGTCGGTCTTGAACTGCAATCCAACGTCTTTCTGCGCCCGCACGTCTTTGCCGTGCGCGAAAAGCTCGGGCTGCGCGCTGACGCCGACTGGCGCGTCTTTGCCGAACTTCGCGAACGAAAGAACAAGTTCTGATGCCGTTCAACAATTCTCTCTCGGCGGCGGATGTCATTGTGCGCCTCGATCTTACTCCACATCCGGAAGGCGGCTTCTTTCGCGAGACGTTTCGCGACAGCGCCACCGATCATGCCGGCCGTGCCGCCTCGACCGCCATCTATTTCCTGTTGCCGGCCGGCGTGACGTCGCGCTGGCACAAGGTCGATGCCGTCGAGGTTTGGCATTGGCACGCCGGGGCGCCGCTTCATTTGAGCATCGCCGCACCGGGAGACCCGGCCAAAGAAATCACTCTGGGCAATGACCTCGCGGCCGGCGAGCAACCGCAGGCCATTGTTCCGTCTGGACATTGGCAGCAAGCGGCGAGCGACGGCGATTGGACACTCGTCGGTTGCACCGTGGCGCCGGGATTTGAGTTCGCCGGCTTTGAAATCGCCCCCGCAGGGGTTGCGCCACCACTGCCGTGACCATCAGAGATTGCCGATATCCGAATCAACCCCGGGGCAGGATTGCCACGAGTTAGCCTGCAAATTGGCTTTTCCACCAAAATCTAGCGTCGCCGGGTCGGGCTAATGTTCTGAATCTGAATGTTTTTGTTGATGCAGCACGAGGCGCGCCCCACCAGCGCTTGTTCGCCGAATCCGACTCATAAAGAGTGCGGCTCTCATGAGGGTGGTTTTCGGGGGCTAAGGGTATGAAGGGCCAGGGTACTGGACCGGTTTTGAGCACGGTGTTTGTCGATTACGACAACATCTATCTGTCGCTCAAACGCAAAAACGATGAGGCGGCGCGCCGCTTCGCCAAGGACGCGCAGATCTGGCTCAGGGAAATCGAGAGCGGCCGGCTGATCACGCCCAGCAACGGCGTCGCGATGACCGAACCGCGCCGCATCGTCCTGAACCGCTGCTACGGCAATCCGGTTCCGCGCCGCAATTCGTCCGACAACTCGACCGACATGAACTCCTTCCCGTTCGTGCGCCACCATTTTCTGCGCGCCGGCATGGAAGCCATCGATTGCCCGCCGCTTACCTCGCAGCTCAAGAACTCCGCCGACATCCGCATGGTCATGGATGTTCGCGATCTCATTCAGCACGACACCTACTTTGATGAATTCATCATTCTGTCGGGTGACGCCGACTTCACGCCGCTGCTGCATCGTTTGCGGGCCCATGCCCGGCGCACGGTGGTGTTTGCCAACGATCACACGGCGACGCCGTACACCGCGATCGCCGATGGCGAAATTCGCGAATCGACCCTGATCGCTCTGCTGCTCGAAGGCAGCGTGGAAGGCATGATCGAAGCTGGTCACGAGATGCCGGCTGTCGCCGCCCAGGCCAGCAGCGTGCAGCTCGAAGGCATCCGCCGGGAAATCCTCGCCGAAGTCGCAACCCTGGTGCGCAACGCTGGCCAGCCGGTGCCGCTCGAAGCATTGGCCGACCGCGCCGTGCGCCACCTCGGCCACGACAAGACAGTTGGTACGTCGTGGGGCGGAGCGGGCAGCTTCAGCACACTTCTGTCGCGCGGGCTTCCGGATGGTCTGCGCTTGTCCGATCAGCCGCCCTATTATGTGTTCGACGCCAGCCGCCAGATCGGCGGCAACGAGCGCACTGAAACGGCGCGCCGCAGCGAACAGGCTCGTTATGAGCCGACGTTGCCGGAACCGGCGGCCAAGCCGGCCGCACCGCGCAGCGAACGACCAGCCGCTCCGCTCGTCGAACAACGGGCGCCGGTAGCCCAGCGCTCCGCCACTGTGCCGACCCAGGCTTACGACCCCGTGCCTCAGCAGCGCACACCCTCGGCTGCGCCGCCACAGCCGACGCAGCGTGCAACCCAGAAAGCCCCGGACGCTGCCGCAACGATCCAGCAGTCGATCACCCGCATCCACGAGGCCTGCCAAGCGCCGCCGCTGTCGCCGCCCGACTACCGCACGCTGTTCGAGGCGATGGCTGAAGAGATCACCACCAACAGCCTGTCGGGCTCGCAGACGTTGATCAACATTGCGCGCCGCACGGCAGAGCGCGGCGTCAGTGTTCGCAAAGAAGACATCCGGTTTGTCCTCGATGTCGTCAGCGAAGCCGATCCGTGGTTCGAGCAGGGTGCCTCTGCGGCACTGTTCTCCAGCCGGTTCCGCAATTTCGTTGTGGCCCGCTGCCGCAGTCAGGGGCTGTCGCTGTCGGCTGAGGAACTGGATCTCATCGAAGCCTGGTTTGGCGGATCACTCGCCGCCCAGCGTACGCCGATGGCGCAGGCCCAAGGCCGGCCGCAAGTTGAGGCGCCACAGCAGTCGCCCAGCACCAGTTGGTGGAGCGCCGACGAAGGCCGCCGCTACGCCACCGACAATCGCCCAGCCGGCCCGGGCTTTGGCGGCGATGACGACATGCCGATGTTCGTCCGGAACCGCAGGACGTAACGACCGTCTCGAAGGTTCAGAATTTCAAAAGCCCCGGATGATCTCCGGGGCTTTTTTGTTGGTCGATAGTGTACGGGCCGCCCTTACGCGACGTACTGCCCGCCATTGGCCGTCAGCGTCGAGCCGGTGATGAAGCCGGCATCGTCAGAGGCGAGGAAGACGACCGCGCGGGCGATTTCGCTCGGCTCGCCGAGGCGGCCGACCGGAATCTGCGGCAGGATCGATTTTTCCATCACGTCTTGCGGCACGGCCTTGACCATTTCAGTGGCAATGTAGCCCGGGCAGATGACGTTGACGGTGATGCCGGCACGCGCGCCTTCCTGGGCCAATGCCTTGGTGAAACCGATGTCGCCGGCCTTGGAGGCGGAGTAGTTCACCTGGCCCATCTGGCCCTTCTGGCCATTGATCGACGAGATGTTAATGACGCGGCCGAACTTGCGGGCGCGCATGCCTTCCCACACTTGGCGCGTAACATTGAACAGACCGTTCAAGTTGGTGCCGATGACGGCATCCCATTGGTCCTTGGTCATCTTATGGAACATGGTGTCTTTGGTGATGCCGGCATTGTTGACCAGAACATCAATCGGGCCGACGGCCTTCTCGATCTCCTTCACCGCCTTTTCGCAGGCTTCAAAGTTCGCGACGTCGAACTTGTAGACGGGAATGCCGGTTTCGACCTGGAACTGCTGGGCTGCCGCATCGTTGCCAGCGTAGCTCGCCGCCACCCGGTAGCCGGCGTGCTTCAGAGCAATTGAAATCGCGTGGCCGATACCGCGCGTACCGCCCGTAACGAGGGCCACTCGTGCCATTGGTGTTCTCCCTTAGCGTTTCTGGATTGATTGACTTGGCGAAGTTAACAGGCCGGCGCGCTTTCGCGGCCGGCCTTGTTCGATTGAGTTAGTCGCGCTCGACGCACAGCGCGACGCCCATGCCGCCACCGATGCACAAGGTGACGAGGCCCTTCTTGGCGTTGCGGCGCTGCATTTCGTGCAGCAGCGTGACGAGCACGCGAGCGCCCGACGCACCAATCGGGTGACCGATTGCGATCGCGCCGCCGTTGACGTTGACCTTGTCGGTATCCCAGCCGAGGCCCTTGTTGACGGCGATCGCCTGAGCGGCGAACGCCTCGTTGGCTTCGATGAGATCGAGGTCCTTGATCGACCAGCCGGCCTTTTCGAGCGCCTTCTTCGAGGCCGGGATCGGGCCTGTGCCCATGATCGAGGGATCGACGCCCGACTGCGCCCACGACGCGATGCGCGCTAAGGGAGTTAGGCCCCGCTTCTTAGCTTCGGCCGCAGTCATCAGCACGACAACCGCCGCGCCGTCATTGATTCCCGACGCGTTGGCAGCCGTGACCGAGCCTTCCTTGGGATCGAAGGCCGGGCGCAGTTTGGCAAGGCCTTCGAGCGTCACGCCGTCCTTGATATACTCGTCGGTGTCGACAATCGTGTCGCCCTTCTTGCCCTTGATGGTGACCGGCGCGATCTCGGTCTTGAACTTGCCGGCCTTGCGTGCGGCCTCGGCCTTGTTCTGCGAGGCGACGGCGAACTTGTCCTGCTCGTCGCGGGTGATCTGCCACTGGCGAGCGACATTCTCGGCCGTCGTGCCCATGTGGTAGTTGTTGAAGGCGTCCCACAGGCCGTCCTTGACCATGGTGTCGGCGAACTTGACGTCGCCCATCTTGGTGCCGTCGCGCATATGAGCCGCGTGCATCGACTGACTCATGCTTTCCTGGCCACCGGCCACGACGATCGACGACGCGCCGGTCTGGATCTGCTGCATACCGAGCGCCACCGCGCGCAGGCCCGACCCGCAAATCTGGTTG
>JANORU010000020.1:0-2795 GCA_031415475.1 Hyphomicrobium sp. | reverse complement strand
CGCGCTCGGTTGCAGCCCGCCGCGGCAAGAAGGTTTCGGAAGTTCTGCGCCGCCGCGTTGGCGAACCCGCCGTGGCCGATTGAGAGGAAATTTGATCATGGCCAAGACTGGCAAAACCGTCACCGTGAAGCAGGTTCACAGCCCGCAGCGCCGCCCGTGGGAACAGCGCGCGACGCTGGTCGGACTCGGCCTCAACAAACTCAACCGGACCTCGACGCTGGAAGATACACCGGCGGTGCGTGGCATGATCAACTCCATTTCTCACCTTGTTCGCGTCATCAGCGACAAGGCTTGAGATCAGACGACTTAAGGGAGCGCCCGTTTCATGCGGCTCAATGAGATCAAAGACAATCCCGGTTCGCGCAAGTTTCGCGTCCGGATCGGCCGCGGCATCGGTTCGGGCGTCGGCAAGACCGGCGGCCGCGGCGGCAAAGGTCAGACGGCTCGTTCGGGTGTCGCTATCGGCGGCTTCGAAGGCGGCCAGATGCCCTTGCATCGCCGGTTGCCAAAGCGCGGCTTCAACAAGTGGCGTCCCAGCAACTTCAACGAGATCAATGTCGGCGCTTTGCAGAAGGCGATCGACGACGGCCGCATCAAATCGGGCTTGGCTATCGACGTTGCCTCGCTCGTCGAAGCCGGTGTTCTGCGCCGGGCGAAGGACGGTTTGCGCGTCCTCGGCAGCGGCGAATTGAAAGCCAAGCTGTCGATCACCGCCAACCACGCCTCAGCATCGGCCAAGGTGGCAATCGAAAAGGCCGGCGGCTCGATCAAGATCATCGAAGTCAAAGTCTTGGAAGCCGACGTCGCCAAGGCCAAGAAGACAGCCGCCAAAAAGGCGGGCAAGGGCAAGAAGCCGGCTGCTGCAGCGAAGACTGAGGAGTAATTTCCTCGACGCTCCCGAAGTGGCCCGGCTTGCCGGTTCGAAGCGGGATACTTAACTACCGGTTGTGGCTCTCCAGGCATGACCCTGACGAGACGCGACGGGTCAGGAGAGACGAAAATGGTATCGGCTGCCGAGCAGCTTGCGGCGAACATGAATTTCGGGGCCTTCGCGAAAGCGGAGGACCTGAAAAAGCGGCTGTGGTTTACCCTCGGCGCGCTGCTCGTCTACCGTCTCGGCACTTTCATTCCGCTCCCGGGCATCAACGCTGCCGCGTTTGCCGAGGCCTTCAAGAGCCAGGCCGCCGGCATTCTCGGCATGTTCAACATGTTTGCGGGCGGCGCGGTCGAGCGCCTCGCGATCTTTGCCCTGAACATCATGCCGTACATTTCGGCGTCGATCATCCTTCAGATCATGACGTCGGTGTCGCCGAAGCTCGAAGCCCTCAAGAAAGAGGGCGAGTCGGGCCGCAAGCAGATCAACCAGTACACGCGCTATCTGACCGTCGTTCTGGCCGCCCTTCAAGCCTATGGTATTGCCGTTGGTCTAGAAGGCTCGCAGTCGAGCACCGGCGCCGTCGTCGCCGATCCGGGCATGTTCTTCCGCATGTCGACGGTGATCACGCTGGTCGGCGGCACCATGTTCCTGATGTGGCTGGGCGAACAGATCACGCAGCGCGGCGTCGGCAACGGCATTTCGCTGATCATTTTCGCTGGCATCGTCGCTGGCCTGCCGTCGGCTCTCGCTGGTCTTTTTGAACTGGCGCGCACCGGCTCGCTGTCGACTGGCTTGCTGATTGCGCTGTTGGCTCTCATGCTCGCCGTCATCGCGGCGGTCGTGTTCATCGAACGCGCGCAGCGCCGGCTGCTGATCCAGTATCCCAAGCGCCAGGTCGGCAATAAGATGACCCAGGGCGATGCCTCGCATCTGCCGCTCAAGCTCAACTCAGCCGGTGTTATTCCGCCGATTTTCGCGTCTTCACTGCTGTTGCTGCCGATCACTGCGGCGCAGCTGTCGAGTTCGCAGGGCGGTGGACCAGAGTGGTTGTCGAACGTTGTTGCAGCCCTCGGAACCGGCCAACCGCTGCATATGCTGCTGACCGGCGCGTTGATCATATTCTTCGCGTTTTTCTACACAGCCCTCGTGTTCAATCCGAAGGAAACGGCTGACAATCTGCGCAAGTTTGGCGGCTTTATTCCAGGCATCCGGCCAGGTGAAAAAACCGCCGAGTATATCGACTACGTGTTGACGCGCATTACGGTCGTCGGCGCTCTTTACCTCGCAGCCGTTTGTATCCTGCCGGAAATCCTGACGTCGTACGCAGCGGTGCCGTTCTACTTCGGCGGCACCACTCTTCTGATCGCCGTCAGCGTGACCATGGATACCGTCGCCCAGATCCAGAGCTATCTTCTTGCCCATCAGTACGAGGGCCTCATCAAGAAGGCTAAGCTGCGCGGTGCGACCAGTAACAAGGGCCGCCGATGAAGCTCATTCTTCTCGGTCCGCCCGGTGCTGGTAAAGGCACCCAAGCACAGATGCTCGCCGCCAAGCGCGGGCTCGTCCAGCTCTCGACCGGCGATATGCTGCGCGCCGCTGTCAAGGCCGGTACCGAGATCGGCAAAAAGGCCGACGCCATTATGAAGAGCGGTGGCCTCGTCTCCGATGAGGTCGTCATCGGCATCATTGCCGAACGGATTGAGCAGCCGGACTGCGCCAAGGGGTTCATCCTCGACGGCTTTCCCCGCACGCTCAATCAGGCCGATGCCCTCGGCCGGTTACTGACATCCAAGGGCATCGATCTCGATGCCGTTATCGAGTTGAAGGTCGACGACGGCGCGCTTTTGGCGCGGATCGAGAATCGGGCCCGCGAGACGGCCGCCGCCGGCGGGACTGTCCGCGCCGACGACAATGCCGA
>JANORU010000019.1:0-5100 GCA_031415475.1 Hyphomicrobium sp. | reverse complement strand
TCGCCGTCGTCGATGCCGCCTTGCGGCATCTGCCACCATTCGCCCCGGCCTTCCGCATCGCCCGGCATATCGGCCCGCCGGCCGGCCCAGACGAGCCCCTGGCGGTTGATCAACATGATGCCGACGCACGGCCGGTATCCAAGTGACTCGATGTTGGCTGTCATGCGTTGCGTCTCAACCCAGACATGATATGGGCGCCACTTGGCGCCCATATCTCGTTACTATTTGGCTTCTCAGCTCACATCATCATCAGTTCGGAGTCGTCGCCGCACCACCATCCGGCGCCGTCGGAGACGATCCCGATGGCGACGCCGGCGTCGTGGTAGCCGGCGGATCGGCGGGCTTGGCGACCGTCGCTTCGGTGGCCTTGCCGCGCATGAAGTTCAGCGCGTACTGCAGCTGCGTGTCCTTTTCAGGCTCCTTGGGAACATACGCCGAAGACCCGCTCTCTTCCTTGACTGGTTCTTTTTCTGGCGTAGCGCCGTCCTTGGGTTCACCTGCGGCAGGCTCCTTTGCCGGTTCCTTTGCTGGCTCCTTGGGCGCTTCGGTGCCGGCCATGTTCGGGTTCTTCAAATGGCCCGGCAGACTTGCCTCGCCGCGCGGCTTCTCAGGAGATTTGCCCTTGAGTTCGTCGGGCAGTTCCTGCTCGACCACGATATCGGGATCGATGCCCTTGGCCTGGATCGACCGGTTCGACGGCGTGAAGTAGCGAGCGGTCGTCAACCGGATCGCACCGTTGGCACCGAGCGGAATGATGGTCTGCACTGATCCCTTACCGAACGAGCGCGTGCCGATGATCGTTGCCCGCTTGTGATCCTGCAACGCACCGGCGACGATTTCCGACGCCGAGGCCGAGCCACCATTGATCAAAACGACCACTTGCTTGCCGGTCGCCGTATCGCCGGGACGCGCCTGCGCGCGCTGCGTTTCTTCGTTATTGCGGCCCTTGGTGAGAACGATGGCGCCCTGCTCCAGGAAGTCATCGGACACGGCGATCGCCTGATCCAACAGACCGCCGGGGTTGTTGCGCAGATCGATCAGGAAGCCGCGCAGGCTGGGCCCGATCTGCTTTGCAAGGTCGTCCATCGCTTTCACCAGATTGGCGTGCGTCTGCTCGTTGAAGGTTGTCACCTTGATATAGGCGACATCGCCTTCGACCCGTGCCTTGACCGGATTGATCTTGATCACATCGCGCGTGACCTTCACGTCGAAGGCGTCTTCGCGGCCCTTGCGAATGATCGTCAGGTTGATGGGTGTGTTGACCGGACCGCGCATCTTGTCGACGGCTTGTTCGAGGGTCAGCCCGGTAATCTGCTCGTTGTCGAGATGGGTGATGAGATCGTTGGCGAGAATGCCGGCTTTCGAAGCCGGTGTATCGTCGATCGGCGAGACGACTTTGATAACGCCGTTTTCCATGGTCACTTCGATGCCGAGGCCACCGAACTCGCCGCGCGTCTGCACCTGCATGTCGCGGAAGCTTTTCGGGCTCATATACGACGAATGCGGGTCGAGCGCTGCCAGCATGCCGTTAATGGCGGATTCGACGAGCTGCTGATCGTCAGGCTTGTCGACGTAATCGGACCGGACGCGCTCAAACACATCGCCGAACAGGTCGAGCTGGCGGTAGAGCTCCGAATTGGGCGATGTCGCCGAATACGTGTTCGTGACGTTGAGAACCGTGGTGGCACCTGCCAACCCCGTCATCATGAGGAACGTCCAGAACGCGAAGTCTGTCTTGCGCATTATCCTTGAGCCTTCTGAAGACTTTCGACCCACCACGGATCGGGGTTTATCGGTTGCCCGTCCTTGCGGAACTCGATGTAGAGTACCGGGGCGTTGGCGGGCGCGCCAGCTTGTTCCTGCTTGGGCACACTGCTCATGGTGCCCACTGGTTCGGCGGCGAGCACAAATTGGCCGGGCTGGGCATCGATCTGCGACAGCCCCGCCACCAGCACATGATAGCCGCCGCCGGCATTGATGATCAAGAGTTTGCCGTAACTGCGAAATTCACCCGCATAGACAATCCAGCCATCACACGGCGATGTGACCTGCGCATTGGACCGTGTTTCGATGACCAGTCCCTTTGACGTGCCACCGTATTGCGTTTTCTCGCCGAATGCCAAAACGCGACGGCCTTGAACTGGCAACGGGAGTTTGGCTTTTGCAAGGTCGAACGCCACCGCCGGCCTGATGCGGCCGGTGTTGCCCGGCGCGCGCAAACCCTCGCCCGGCGCCAACTCCACAACCCGCGTGTCGGGCTTGGACGTGTTGGACGGCGTCGATCCCTCTGCTGACGATCCGGGACCAAGGGGAATTGCCGGACTAACCGGCGGTCCGCCAGCCAGCGCCGGATCGGCAGGTGTTGTAGAAACGGCGGCCGTTTGAGCGTTGTAGGCTTCAAGTCCGGTGTTCTTCGAGACCGTCTGGTCGAGCTTGCTGATCAGTTCATTGAGATCGGTGACGGTCTTGGAGATTTCCGCCGCCGCCAGACGCACGGTCTGCAGTTCCGCCTGCCGCTCGGTAATCGATTGGCGCTTGGTTTCCATCAGTCCGGAGAGTTTGGTCCGCATGACATTTAAATTGGCCGTTTCATCGCGCAATTTGTCACCTTCGGCGCGGATGTCGGACATTACACGCAGCAGATTGTCGAGCGTTTCGCCAAGTGACAAGGCTTGCGTCCGCATGCCTGGAAACGCCGACGCCAGCAGCATGGCGCTGCGGACCATAGCGAGCGCATCTTCGCGCTTGGTCATGATGACCGGCGGTGGATTGCGGCCCATGCGCTGGAGAGCAGCGAGAAGCTTGGCGATCTGATCATGGCGCTGGCTCAACGAGCCGCGGACCAGTTTTTCTTGCGCCTCGAGCCCGCCCAAGCGGTCCTCGATCGCCGTCATCCTTGCTTCGCTGCGCTGGACCGTGGCCGCTGTCTCGACCAACTGAGCATTGATTTTTTCGCGCTCGACGGCGAGCGCCACCATATCCTTTTCAATTGTGCCGGCCCAGGTCTTGGTATCGTTTAACTGCGAGCGGCGGGCTTCGAGCGCCTTTTGCACGTCGTCGGCCGTTGGAGCGGTTGGCGCATCGGGAACGGCTGCGGCCGGCTCAGAAACGGCGGGGAGTTGAACTGGGATTTGGGCCGGACTGGGAACTTGGGCCGCCAAATCGGGGGCGGGAGTCTCTTGGGTATCCTGGGCACCGGCTGATGGCGCCCCGAGGAGGCAACCGATCAGCGCCGCGGCAATAGCAGGCGGCACGTGACGTCCCCAACCCAGTATCGTCCGACAACGTGCCAACCGTCTCAATCCCCTGGGAAAGCGCCCATACCTGAACGGCATCCCATCAACGCGTGCTTGTAAATCACGACCTTTTCGGGACGCCCCCGGCATCTCTTGGCAATCCCATACCTCGGCCTCGATTTCATAGCTGATTCAGCGGGAATTACGGGAATTTCATGCGATCGGCCCGACCCCGAAAATGCGGCAGATGCAGCGCTTTGCCATTTGCTGGCTGCGAGACGAGGCCCTATCGTTCGGAAAACCGTTCGCTCCAATGAGGAAACGCCGCCATGCAATTCGCACTTTACCACCTAACAACGCTGGCGGTGATTGCCGTCTTTCTCGTCCTTTGTGTAGGCCTGTGGACGATGTCGCGCGGGACGAGCCCGAACTTGAGCCAGAAACTCATGCGTTGGCGGGTCGGCCTGCAGTTCGTCGCCATCCTGGTGATCATGGCGTTTGTGATTGTCAGCAAAATGCAGGCCGGCGGCTAACGGACCATGGTCAAGCTCAACAAGATCTACACGCGCACCGGAGACGGCGGCACGACGGGTCTCGGCACGGGCGAGCGCGTCGCCAAGGATGCACCACGGATTGCCGCCTACGGCACTGTCGACGAGACCAATGCCGCCATTGGCATGGTGCGCATTCATTTGGGCGGCGGCCACCAAGGCCTCGACGACAAGCTGGCGCGCATTCAGAACGACCTGTTCGACCTCGGCGCCGATTTGTGTGTTCCCGACCGGGGTGAGAAACTCGCCTACACACCGCTCCGGATCAGCGATCAACAGGTCACCCGGCTTGAGGTTGAAATCGATGAAATGAATGGCGAGTTGAAACCGTTGAACTCGTTTGTGCTGCCCGGCGGTTCGCCGGCCGCCGCCGCTCTGCACGTTGCCCGCACCGTCAGCCGCCGCGCCGAGCGCGAAATGGTGACGCTGGCGGCGCTCGCCGATGAACCGGTCAGCACGGCGGCACTCAAATACATCAACCGCTTGTCGGATTTCCTTTTTGTGGCCAGCCGTTACGTTAATGATCGTGGTATGAGCGACGTCTTATGGGTGCCCGGCCAGAACAGGTCGTGAGTTGCCAAAACACGTCATGCTGTGGTTCGAGGGAAGGGTCCTGCGCCAATGTTCGTTCCACTGCACGACGAAAACTACCTCAGATCGATCAAGTTTCAGTACGTCACGGTGGCGCTGATCGCGCTCAACGTCATTGTCTTCCTGCTTGAGACGACGGGGCTTTCCGAGGCGGCGGTGGCGAGTTTCGCCATTGTGCCCATGGAGCTATTCGGCGGCATCGCCAATCCGGAAGATGTCGGCGCCGAACAGACCATCGCCGTCCCCGAACGGTTGACGCTGCTCTCTTACATGTTCTTCCATGGCGACGTGTTTCACCTCGCCGGCAACATGCTGTTCCTTTGGGTATTCGGGGATAACGTCGAAGACGCGATGGGGCACGTGAAGTTCATCATCTTCTATTTTGCGTGCGGAATTTTCGCCGGCCTCTTTCACTCCTGGATGGTGCCGGACAGCTCCAACCCGCTGATCGGCGCCAGCGGCGCGGTGGCCGGCGTCATCGCCGCCTACCTCATGCTGCACCCCAAAGTCCGGGTTTGGGTTCTGGCATTTCAGGCGATCCCGCTGCGGATTTCGGCCGCCTTCGCGCTTGGACTTTGGATTTTGATCCAGCTCGCCATGATCGTCATTCCTCAGGTTGGCCCGATCGCCTGGTGGGCTCATATCGGCGGGCTGATCGCGGGAGCCGCGCTGATCATTGTGATGCGCCGGCCGGGCGTGCCGCTGTTCGATCAGAACCTTGG
>JANORU010000018.1:0-3980 GCA_031415475.1 Hyphomicrobium sp. | reverse complement strand
GGCCAGCTTGCCGCCCACGCCCTGTTTAAAGGCGGGCTCTATGATCGCCAATCGAAGTCGTTCGTCCAGGTCGCCGAACTGATGCGGTCGATTGGTGTTGCCGCCGAAAGTCCAGAGCCCGCGCCTGAAGTTGCGGCATTCCTGCGTGCCGATGCCGAGCTGAAACAAGCGGCAAGGGGGTAGAACGCCACGGCCCCGCCTCGGGCCGCTTGACGGCTTGGCCCTGCCGGCTTCATTGCTGCCACCATGTCTGATTTGACGCCAGACGATGAGGAAGCAGCGCTGCCTGCCACCGTTCCCGGTCTAAAAACTGGGCCGGATGTGATTGCCTCGTATTTAAAGACCTTGAGCTCGCAGCCGGGGGTCTACCGCATGCTCGATGCGGCGGGCGAGGTGATCTACGTCGGCAAAGCCCGCAGCCTGAAAGCGCGGGTGTCGAACTACGTCCGGCTTGGCGGCCATACCAACCGCATCGCCCGCATGATCTCCACCACAGCATCGATGGAGTTCGTGACGGTTCGCACCGAAGCCGAAGCGCTGCTGCTCGAAGCCAACCTGATCAAGCGCTTCAGGCCGCGTTTCAACGTCCTGATGCGTGACGACAAGTCGTTTCCCTACATTCTCATCCGGCGCGACACGGTCGCGCCCCAGATCGTCAAACATCGCGGCGCGCGATCCACCAAGGGCGATTATTTCGGGCCCTTTGCGTCGGCCGGCGCCGTCAATCGCACCATCAATATGTTGCAGCGGGCATTTCTTTTGCGCTCGTGCTCGGACAGCGTGTTCGACAGCCGTACGCGGCCCTGCCTGCTCTATCAAATCAAGAGATGCGCGGGCCCCTGCACCAATGAGATCGCACCGGCCGAATATGCGGCAATGGTCGATGAGGCCGTGCGGTTCCTGCGCGGCGAAAGCCAGACTGTGCGGGCGATGTATCAGGGCCTGATGAAGGATGCCTCCGACGCACAGGAGTTCGAACGCGCCGCTAAGTTTCGCAACCGGTTGTGGGCGCTGGCGCATGTGACGGCCGATCAGTCGATCAATCCGGAGGGCGTCGAAGAAGCCGACATCTTTGCCGCTCATCAGGACGGCGGGCAAACCTGCATCCAGGTGTTCTTTTTCCGCACAGGCCAGAACTGGGGTAACCGGGCTTACTACCCCAAGGCCGACAAGTCGCTCGCCGTCGAGGACGTTCTGGAAAGTTTTATTGCGCAGTTCTATGACGACAAACCGGTGCCCCGCCTCATTCTGCTGTCGCACGTCATCGCCGAGCAAGCGTTGATGGCGGAGGCCCTATCGACCAAAGCCGATCGCAAGGTCGAAATCCGCGTCCCGGAGCGGGGCACGAAATCGGCGTTGGTCGACCATGCCCTCGCCAATGCGCGCGAGGCGCTCGGCCGCAAACTGGCTGAAAGTTCGTCGCAGGCGCGGCTGCTCGAAGCGCTTGGCGAGCGGTTCGGCCTACCCGAAATGCCGCGCCGGATCGAGGTCTACGACAACAGCCACATCTCCGGCACCAACGCCGTCGGCGCTATGATCGTCGCCGGTCCCGAGGGGTTCGTCAAAAGCGCGTACCGCAAGTTCAATATCAAGTCGCCGGAGACGGCGCCGGGCGACGATTACGCCATGATGCGCGAAGTCCTGACGCGGCGGTTCAAGAGGTTGCAAAGTACGGGCGGTCCAGTGTCAGACCCTGAAGGTCCCGCACCGGAGGCTAAAATGGAAGTCGACGGAGAAAAGGCATTCGAGTTTCCGGATCGCCCGGATCTTGTGTTGATCGACGGCGGCGCCGGGCAATTGAGCGTGGCGCGCGAGGTGCTGGCCGAGCTCGGCCTTGAAGACATTCCCCTCGTCGGCGTTGCCAAGGGCCCGGACCGGGATGCCGGACGGGAACATTTTCACGTTCCCGGCACTCCCAATCCGTTCATGCTCGAACCACGCGACCCCGTGCTCTACTTCGTGCAACGGCTGCGTGATGAGGCGCATCGCTTTGCCATTGGCACGCACCGCGCCAAGCGGTCGAAAGCCATCAGTGCCAACCCACTCGACGAGATTGCCGGCATTGGTCCGACGCGGCGGCGCGCGCTGCTCAATCACTTCGGCTCGGCCAAGTCGGTGTCGCGCGCCGGCATCGAGGACTTGAAAGCGGTTGATGGTATTTCGGCGGAGATGGCGCAGAAGATCTATGACTTCTTTCACGAGCGGCGAGACTAAGACGCGCGCTCGTTGCCGCGCGCCAGCCAAAGCAACAGCGGAAACGCTATCGCCCACAAAAGACCAATCACAAGGAGATGCGGCCAGACGGGATGAGAAATCGCCATGGCGCCAAGCCGCGCACCGGCAAAGTAAGATAGTGGTCCGCCAAGAATGCCGAGTGCCGCCGCGAATCCGAGCCGCGGCTTCAACCATCCAAAGCTGATATTGAGAACGGTCGCGAATGCCATCCACAGCGTCAGCATCCACGTCGGCGGCAGATTGGGACCCGTGTCGGCCGACGCGAACGTTGTGATGCCGAGTTGAAGCAGCAGCGTCTCCACGACAAATCCAATGCCGAGCGCCCATAGGACGAGCCGGAGTTCCGGCTTCCAATCTTCGGATAGCCACAGATGCAAGGCGACGACGGCGAGCCCCGCACCGGCCGCTATCACCGGCGCATTCTTGGCAGCCGCCAGGGCAATCACAAACCAGGCGGCATAAAAAGCGACAGCATTGACGATCAGCCGCACTTCGCGGTCCATTTTCCCGCCCATCACAACAGCTGGCACGACCGCCGGAAATCCCGGTGCGGCTCCCTACCGGCCAACCCATTGACGCCGAAGACGCCAGATGGTGTTACGGTGTCACTATGAGCCAAGCCAATACCCGCGTCCAACCCATGAGCCTGCCGAACGTGCTGACTTATGCACGCATCGTCGCCGTGCCGGCGCTGGTCCTGTGCCTCTATTTTCTGCGCGGCGACGGCGCCCGTTGGGCGGCTTTCGCACTGTTCGTGGCCGCCGCCTTGACCGACTGG
This sequence comes from Hyphomicrobium sp., assembly GCA_031415475.1. Classification (GTDB taxonomy): domain Bacteria; phylum Pseudomonadota; class Alphaproteobacteria; order Rhizobiales; family Hyphomicrobiaceae; genus JAGVSR01. The sequence goes on along the minus strand of JANORU010000018.1, from coordinate 967 downwards.
CTCGACGGTTATCTGGCCCGGGCCTGGGAGCAGCAATCGACCCTCGGCCGCATGCTCGACCCTATTGCCGACAAACTGATTGTCGGCGCAGCGCTGCTGATGCTGGTGCACGACGGCACGATCAGTGGCGCCACCGTGTTCGCCGCCGTGATTATTCTCTGCCGTGAGATCCTGGTCTCGGGCCTCAGAGAGTTTCTGGCCGAGCTCAACGTAAAAATTCATGTCACCCAGCTCGCAAAATGGAAGACGTCGCTGCAAATGATCGCGCTCGCCGTTCTGATTGCCGGCCCCGCGGCCGACAAGATCGTACCCGGCATATCGACTGCCGGGCTGATCCTACTTTGGGCAGCGGCCATCCTCACCCTCATCACCGGCTACGACTATTTGAAGGCTGGAATACGCCACGCAATGGAACGTTAGCGCTATGAGCCCGGCTGACAGCCGACAGATCAAACTGCTGTATTTCGCGTGGCTGCGCGAGAAGGTCGGTCGCGCCGAAGAGTTCGTCTCGTTGCCTACTGAGGTCGCGACGGTCGCGGACCTCATGGTGTGGTTGGTGACACGCGGGCCCGAATATGCGGACGCATTCCGCCGGCCGGGGGTCGTGCGCGCGGCGCTCGATCGAACGCACGTGAAGCCAGACGCCCAGATTGCAAATGCCCGCGAAATTGCCTTTTTCCCTCCGGTCACGGGAGGCTAAGGCATGTCCGTGCGTGTCAGTTCTGAGGATTTCGATACCGGATCAGAAATCGCCAAGCTGATCGCCGCGCGAACCGATATCGGCGCCGTCGTCACCTTCACCGGTCTGGTGCGTGGCACCAGTGCGGGACAACTACTCTCGTCCATGACGCTCGAACACTACCCCGGCATGACCGAAGACGAGCTCGCCCGGATCGAACAAGAAGCTCATGACCGCTGGCCGCTGCAGGCGACGACGATCGTGCACAGGGTCGGCGAACTGAAACCC
>JANORU010000017.1:0-2993 GCA_031415475.1 Hyphomicrobium sp. | reverse complement strand
ACGTCGGCCACTGCATCGAGGTCTATGCCGACTTTTCCGGCCAGGGCAAAAACTACACGCAGTTTCCCGACCGCAACGGCTACCGGATTTATCTCGAAGACCTGCGCGACGAGACCGTGCGACTTCGCCTCCGGCAAATCTGGGATGAGCCAGCGAAGCTCGACCCGACCAAGCAATCCGCCAAGGTCACGCGCGAGATTGCAGCGCGGCTGGCGAAGGTCTCGAAGGCGCTGGAGCTACGCAAGGACAAGCCGAACCCGGAAGATGTGGCGTACTTTCTGATGCGCTGTCTGTTCACGATGTTCGCCGAAGATGTGAAGCTGCTGCCTGAAAACTGTTTTCGCGATTGGCTGGAGCGGGCGCGCGATAACACCACGATGTTCAAGCACGAACTGGCGCAACTGTGGCAGGCGATGGACACGGGCGGGTACGCAACCATTGCGCATGGCGTCGTCAAGAAGTTCAACGGCTCGTTCTTCAAGTCGGCGACCGTGTTCGATCTCGGGCGGGAAGAGATTGGCGAACTCTACGCCGCCGCCAAGGCCGATTGGAAGCAAGTCGATCCGGCGATCTTCGGAACACTCTTGGAGCAAGCCCTCGACCCGAATGAGCGCGCCAAACTTGGCGCGCACTATACGCTGCGTGCGTATGTCGAGCGGCTTGTTGTCGTCACCATCCTGGAGCCGCTACGGCAGGAGTGGGCGCAGGTGCAGGCGACGGCCGATCGCCTGAACAGCGAGAAGCGGGCCAAGGATGCACGCACGGTGGTGGAAGATTTTCATCGCAAGTTGTGCGGCACCCGCGTGCTCGATCCGGCGTGCGGCACCGGCAACTTTCTCTATGTCGCCATGGCGATGATGAAGCAGCTGGAAGGCGAAGTGCTGGAAGCGCTGGTGTCGCTGGGCGGTCAGGAAGGGTTGAACTGGCTGGCCAGCCAAACGGTTGACCCGCATCAGTTCCTCGGCATCGAAAAGAACGGCCGGGCGGCGGCCATTGCCGAGTTGGTGGTGTGGCTTGGCTTCCTGCAATGGCACTTCCGCACTAAGGGACGGGATAAATTTCCGCCTGAACCGATCCTGCATGACTTCAAGAATATTGAGTGCCGCGATGCGGTGCTCGACTGGGACGGTTACCCGGTGCCCAAGGTCGCCGAGAAGGATGGCAAGCGGACTGAAACCTTCCCCAACGCGCGGAGGCCGAAATGGCCGGAAGCCGAATACATCGTCGGCAATCCGCCGTTTATCGGCGGCAAGGATATTCGGGCCGAACTCGGAGGCGATTACACCGAGACGCTGTGGGTCGTTCACAAGGACATCAACGATAGCGCCGATTTCGTCATGTACTGGTGGGACCGCGCGGCGGGCTTGCTGACCGCCAAGGCCACCAAGTTGCAACGCTTCGGCTTTGTGACGACGAACTCGATCACGCAGGTCTTCAGCCGCCGCACGGTGGCCAAGCACCTGGAGGCCAAGAAACCGATTTCGCTCTTGATGGCAATTCCCGATCATCCGTGGACCAAGGCAACCGACGACTACGCCAGCGTGCGTATTGCCATGACGGTGGCTATGGCCGGGCGCCATGATGGCGTGGTGCGCGAGGTGACCCACGAAAGTGCGCTCGATACGGATGAACCCAAAATCGAATTGAGCGCAAAAGCTGGCAAGATCAATTCGGATTTGACGGTGGGTGCAGACATCAACTCCGCTTTGGAACTCACTGCGAATGACGGGCTATCCTCACGCGGCATGCCGCTCCACGGCTCGGGTTTCATTGTGACCCCGGCGGGAGCCGAATCGCTCGGCCTCGGCAAGCGGCCCGGTCTCGACAAGCACATACGTCCTTATCGCAACGGCAAGGATTTGATGGCGACGCCGCGCGGGGTGATGGTGATTGATCTCTTTGGCCTCGATGCGGATGAAGTTCGGCAGAAATTTCCCGAAGTTTATCAGCATCTAGTGGAAACAGTGAAGCCTGAGCGAGATAGAAATAATCGGGCCTATCGCCGTCTGAACTGGTGGCTATTTGGGGAGAACAATCCTGAATTTCGAAAAGCACTTTCTGGCCTGCCCCGCTACATCGCCACCGTCGAAACGGCCAAGCACCGGGTGTTCCAATTCTTGGATGCCAGTATTTTGCCGGATAACAAGTTGGTCGCGATTGGCATCGAAGATGCTTTCCATATTGGCATTCTCTCATCCCGCATTCATGTGACTTGGGCAATTCGCGCCGGTGGCTGGCTCGGCGTAGGCAACGACAGTGTTTATGTGAAGTCTCGATGCTTCGACCCCTTCCCGTTTCCCGATTGTCCGGATGCGCTCAAAGCCAAAATCCGCGCCGTCGCCGAGGACCTCGATGCCCATCGCAAGGCGCGGCAGGCCGAACATGCAAAACTGACGCTCACGCAGATGTACAACGTGCTCGAAAAGTTGCGGGCGGGCGAGACGCTGGACGAGGACGACGAGCGCATCAAGAGCGAGGGTCTCGTGCTGATCCTCAAAGAACTGCACGACAAGATCGATGCCCTCGTATTCGAAGCCTATGGCTGGCCCTCGACGCTCTCCGACGAAGAGATTTTGGAGCGGCTGGTTGCGCTCAACAAAGAGCGCGCGACGGGGGAAAAGGCCGGCAAGGTGCGCTGGCTGCGGCCCGAGTATCAGATTCCGCGTTTTGGCTCGGATGCCGAGCAGGCGGCGCTCAAGGCCGCCCGGGATGACAAGCGCAAGGCGACCCAATCCGCCCTCGACCTCGACGACGATCTGCAAGAGATGAAGGCCAAATTCCCGACCGGCGACGAGTTGGCGGAAACGGCCAGCGTTATGCGCGTTCTTGCGTCCGCTTCAGCTCCAATTTCAATTGCCGAGGTTGCACGGCACTTCTCGCAAGGCGGCAGCGTTGAAAAGCGCGTCGCGTTGACCATCCTGGCGCTGGCGCGCCTCGGCCACATCACATCAGCCGACCAAGGCGCCACATTTGCGCTTCGCCGGGCGGCCTAA
>JANORU010000016.1:0-3243 GCA_031415475.1 Hyphomicrobium sp. | reverse complement strand
CACAGGAGGCCCTTGCACGACCTCAACCAGCCACCCCCGCCCGTACCATCCGATCCACGACAACAGGTACTCGCCCTATGCTGAACCGGACAGCCGTGACCGGATGCCGGTCATCCTGGCACCCGAGGTGTTCGATGTCTGGCTCGATTGCCGGGGTGGCACCTCCGAGGCGACCCTTCCCATGCTGCGTCCGGCACCCGAGGGGCTGCTCGATGTGGTGGCCGTCAGCCCCAAGCTCAACAACGTCCGCAATCAGGGCCCTGAGGTCCAGGAACCGGTCGATGCGCCGTCGCGAACACTGTTCGGCGGGCCGTGATCGATCACTACTGGAGGCGGCCGGCGCAGAAAAATTTACAACGTTTTGCCGCAAGCCATTGAGAAGTCGCAGTCTCTTCATATTCACCATGCTCGCGAGCGGTATGGTGCGGCCCCTCGCGGGATGGGCCAGATAAGTCTATTCTATCGGCCAAAGTGGACCACGGCACTCGCTGAGTATGCCGGTGCGGGTCATGCGAGGAGACGACGCGTATGAGTTACAGGGGCGAAGATTTGGATCTCAGGACACCGCGCACATGGAGCGCGACACCTGCCGATCTCGCAGGCTGGTCGCAATCAGAACCTGCTCTCAATGGTCCGCGGCCACGGGCAACGTATGGTGCAGCACGCGGCGGGCCGATCTGGGTCGATGATACGGTGCTTGCGTGCGTCAATCACGCGTTTGATGTCGCGTTGGCCCATCGTGCCGGCGACGTCCGGCTTGAACATCTCTTGCACGCGCTGACGCGCATCGATGCTGCGGCTGAAGCTCTCGAAGCACGCGGCGTGCGTGTCGCAGCGTTGCGCCGCGAAAGCGCGACAGTGATCGCCAGTGAAATTCCGGTTGGATTGACAAACGGCAAAAGCGCGCCGCGCCGTTCGGAAGAGCTGGAGCATGTCTTGCGGGCTGCCTCGGCCATGGCCGCGCGCCGCAACGCGCCGGTCGGGATCGACGATCTGTTACAGCTCATTCTCGACGTCGAACCGGATCTGCCGGGCTTGGCACTGTTGAATCGCATCGCACCGCGTCCAGCGATGCCGCCGCCCGAGCCGGTCTATCAACGTCCGCTCTATGCGCAGGACCCGCCGCGCTATATGCCCGAACCGCGATATAGCGAAGCGCCCGAGCCGATGCGCGAGCGCCCTCGCCCCGCGCCGGCCTACTATTCGGAGCCGCCGGCGGCATCGGCGCGGCCGCAACGGCAAGAATTTTCCGCCACGCCGACCGACAACATCCAGAACTCGCGTCTCGATGCGTTGGAACAGATGGTGCGCGCGGTGAGCGGCGATTTATCGAATGAACGCACGGTTTTCTCATCCCTGCTGCAGGATTTGCAGCGCGATGTGACGGCGCAACGCGAGGATCACAGCCTTGCAGGCGGCGGGCTCACCGACCGGCTTGCAGCTGTCGAACGGGCACTCGTCTCTGGGTTTGATAGCCTGAACGAGCAGGTGCAGTCGCTCGAAGCCGCTTCAGACACACGCCCTATCCAGATCGATCTGGCGCCGCTCACCAACCGGCTCGACATCATCGAAGAAGCGGTGCTGTCGCGCGAGAGCGAACCCGTGACTGAAATTGTTGCTAACCTCAAAAAACTCGAGGATGCTATTGTCAGTGAGCGCACACGCGTGATGGAAACGTCGGCCGTGCTCAACCGCGAAATCGCGACCGTTGCCCAGGCGATCGAAAATCAGGAAGCCGATCTGGCGACCGCACTGTTGACGCCGGTGGCGGAGAAGCTCGATCGCATTTCGGCGCTCGGTGAAGCCCGCAGTAACGAAGCCAGCCAAGGACTTAAGCTGCTATCGGAGCGGATCGTAGCCGTCGAAACAGCCGTCAGCAGTTACGCGGCCAAGTCGGCCGATGCGCAAACCGCGAACGCCGGCGATCTGCAGGAAGTCCATGATGCGCTGATGAAGCTCAATGCCAACCAGCACACTTTGGCGAGCGCCATCGAGCAGTGGCGTACGGAAGGCCGCCAGACGGTCACGTCGATTGCGTCGGAAGTTGCCGGCTTCGGTCAGCGCTTTGCCAATCTTGAGACCGAAGCGACCAAGCCGATGGCGATGCTGGAAGCGCTGACCACTTCGGTCGACAAGATGCACCGCGTCACGGTCGAGCGCTATCACCGCCGCAACCGCTTCTGGTACTGGCTGTTCGGGACCGACGATTGGTTGGCGGCGAGCTGGCCGTCGCAGGCCCACCGGATCGGCGAGGAGCTTCGCGCTGTGAAGCCGATGCCGGTCAAAAAGTAAACGCGATAACAACTCGAAACTGGCGCACGGCTTGCATCGTTAACGGCGTGCCGGAGATTTGGCTCCGTCGCACGCCATTTGCAGGCCTTAACGCGCATGTCCGAGTCCCGAACTGAACCGGTAAAAGGCGGCATCGTCGTGCTGACGGCCAGAGGCGCGCTCGGCAATAGTATCGTAAACGGGCTTTCTCAGCATCTCGGGCCGGTTACGGTCATTGTCGAAGACAGCGAAAGCAAGTCCACCATCATCCGCCGCCGGTCCAAGATGCTCGGCTGGGTGGCAGCGCTCGGCCAAATTGCCTTCGGTCTAATCCAACGAGTCATCTGGCCGAATACGCGGCGCATCGAAACCATCTGGCGCCAGCACGGCCTCGATCCGGCCGAACCGAAGTCACTCACGGTCTACCGCGTGCCGTCGGTCAATTCGCAGCACTGCCGCGATCTGCTAAAGGCGCTCGATCCGGCGGTCGTCGCCGTCTACGGCACCCGCATCCTGAAGCGCCAGACGCTGCGCGCCGTCGATGCCCCATTCATCAATTATCACGCCGGCATCAATCCAAAATATCGTGGTCAGCATCCGGGCTACTGGGCGCTGGTCAACGGCGACCTCGAGAACGCCGGTGTCACCATTCACTTGGTCGACGAAGGCGTCGATACCGGCTCGGTGCTCTATCAGGCGCGGGTTGAATTTACGGCCGAAGATACGATTGCCAGCTATCAGCATGTCCAGGCGGCCAGCGCGTTGCCGCTGTTCGCCCGCGCCCTCGAAGATGCCGTTGCCGGCCGCCTCAATCCCCGCACCGTCGATCTGCCGTCGCAACAGTACTTCCCGCCGACATTGTGGGCGTATCTGTCGAACGGCGTGATGCGTGGGGTTTGGTGAGGGGTGGAGTTCCGCTTCGGGGGAGCGCTCTGGTCAGCGACCCACATGGCTGATGCGGGGAATGGGGTG
>JANORU010000015.1:0-1681 GCA_031415475.1 Hyphomicrobium sp. | reverse complement strand
CCGGCTTCAAGCCGTCGCGCACGTCGGGCAGCGCGCGGGAAACGATGACGCTCATCGCGTATTCGAGATACGACTTCTCCATCTCGTCGGTGATCAGCACCGGGCGGATGTCGCTTTCGTGAGGCGGCGGCGTCGGATCTTTCGGGGTCTTGGCCAAGCTCATAGGTCCTTGAAGGGCTGCCGGAAAACTTCAGGGCCAGCGGCCCGCAAATCAGTGCCCCCGTGTCTTAGACGGCGCCCGGGGCGGCGGCAACGGACCGTCCGCCACAGCTTAATTTCTCCCCAGTTTTCTGTGCAAAATCTTTGGTTTAGCGCGCCTTCTCAATGTCGCCCTCTACCCGCCTTGGCCATCAGACGACTTGCTATCGACACACTCCGCCCTTATTTGGCGCGACGGGACGGGTGAGCGCCGAGCTCGCCCGCCATCGACTTCCGGCCCTGCGACCACGCGAGCCACCCTCTCGAAAGGAAGACTTGTCATGAAGAAACTGATTGCCGGCACCGCTGCCCTCGCCCTGATGGCCGGTGCGGCGCTAGCCGAAACCGTTCTGCCGGCCGGCGTGTTCGTCAAGGCGCAGACCGCCGACCAGTACCTCGCCAAGGACCATCTGATCGGCATGAAGGTGCTGGGTCCGGCCGGCAACATCATTGGCGACATCGAAGACCTGATCATGTCGGACGGCAACCAGGTGACCGGCATTGTCATGGGCACCGGCGGGTTCATGGGCCTAGGCGAAAAGAAGGTCGGCGTGCACCTGACGGCGCTGAAGTTCGACGATTCATCGGGCGCACTTGTTGTCTCCTTGCCCGAAGCGACGGTGGAAAACTTAGCCGCCGTCGAAGGCTTCCAGCGCACGACACCGAAGAAGTCGCTGCTTGAGCGCGCCAAGGAAAAGGCCCGCGAGTTGTCGGACAAAACCAGCGCGACGACCAAGGACGCGTATGAGAAGGCCGCTCCGGCGATTGAGGAAGCCAAGAAGAAGGCCGCCGAGGCTTACGAGAAGGCCAAGGAAGCCGCCGGTCCGGCGCTTGAAAAGGCCAAGGAAGCCGTTGGTACGGCGGTTGATGCTGCCAAGGATGCCGCCAAGCCGGCCGAGACGCCGGCTCCCGCTGCTCCGGCCCCTGCTACTCCGGCTCCGGCGACGCCGTAATCAAATACGCCAGATTTTAAATGCGAAAGCCCTGCCGGGGATAACTCGGCAGGGCTTTTTGTTTGCAAAGTAAGCAGGCTTAGAACGGAATCTCGTCGTCGAGCGCTTTGTCGAAGCTCTTGGACGCGCCGCCGCCGGACTTTGCAGCCGTGCGCTTGGGCTCCGAATAGCTGCCGCCCGATGAGCCGCCGCCGAAGCCATTGTCGGTGCCATAATCGGCCTGACCGCTCTCCTGCATGCCACCGGCACCGGGACGCCCGTCGAGCATGGTCAGCGAGCCGTTGAAGCCCTGCAGAACGACTTCGGTCGAATACTTTTCCGCGCCATCCTTGTCGGTCCACTTGCGGGTCTGCAACTGGCCTTCGATATAGAGCTTCGAGCCCTTCTTGACGTACTGCTCGATGACCTTGCACAGCGGCTCCGAGAACACGACGACGCGATGCCATTCGGTCTTTTCCTTGCGCTCGCCGGTCGCCTTGTCGCGCCAGTTCTCGCTCGTCGCCAAGCTGAGGTTGGCGATCGGGCGGCCG
>JANORU010000014.1:0-2322 GCA_031415475.1 Hyphomicrobium sp. | reverse complement strand
CTACGGCGAAAACTACGCGAAGGAAATCAACAGCCGCAGCGATGCCGACATCATCGAACTGGCCGGTCATGTGACCGGTGGTGTGCCGATGGGCACGCCGGTGTTCGACGGCGCCCGCGAAAAGGACATCGTTGAAATGCTCGACATGGCGGGCTTTGACTCGTCGGGTCAGGTCACGCTGTTCGATGGCCGTACCGGCGAGCCATTCGATCGCAAAGTCACGGTCGGCTACAAGTACATCCTCAAGCTGCACCATCTCGTCGACGACAAGATCCACGCCCGGTCGATCGGCCCGTACTCGCTCGTCACCCAGCAGCCGCTCGGCGGCAAGGCGCAGTTCGGCGGCCAGCGCTTCGGCGAAATGGAGGTCTGGGCGCTCGAAGCGTACGGCGCCGCCTACACGCTGCAGGAAATGCTGACCGTGAAGTCGGACGACGTCGCCGGCCGTACCAAGGTCTACGAGGCGATCGTGCGCGGCGACGACACGTTCGAAGCCGGCGTGCCGGAAAGCTTCAACGTGCTGGTCAAGGAAATGCGGGCTCTCGGCCTCAATGTCGAGTTGATCGACAGCGAAGCCGGCAAGTTGGAAGGCGAACCTGAACAGCCGCCGGAAGTCCGGCCGATGTTGCCACCCGCAGCTGCCGAATAAATGGTGAAGGGTCAGGCCACACGGCCTGACCCACTCGAACTGCCGGCATCATCCGGTCACGAAATTCAAGCGCGGAGGCGGCACGCACATGTGCCCCTCATGACGCCCCGAAGCGGAGACAGCGAATGAACGAGATTACCAACCTCTTCAAGACCCAGGCGCCTCTGCCGACGTTCGATCAGATCAAGATCTCGATCGCGTCGCCGGACGATATTCTTTCTTGGTCATACGGTGAGATCAAAAAGCCGGAAACCATCAACTACCGGACGTTCAAGCCGGAGCGTGATGGGCTGTTCTGCGCCCGCATCTTCGGGCCGATCAAGGACTACGAATGCTTGTGCGGCAAGTACAAGCGCATGAAGTACAAGGGCCTCATTTGCGAAAAGTGCGGCGTCGAAGTGACCCTCGCCAAGGTCCGCCGCGAGCGCATGGGGCATATCGAACTCGCAGCTCCCGTCGCCCACATCTGGTTCCTGAAGTCGCTGCCGTCGCGCATCGGCCTGCTGCTCGACATGAGCTTGAAGGACCTGGAACGCGTGCTTTATTTCGAGAACTACATCGTCATTGAGCCGGGCATCTCGCCGTTCAAGGAGCGCCAGCTCCTGTCGGAAGAAATGTTCAGTCAGGCGCTTGATGAGCATGGCCCCGACAGCTTCACCGCCGGCATCGGTGCGGAAGCCATTCGCGAAATCCTGTCGGCCATGGACCTGCCCAAGATCCGCGACGATCTCCGCCAGGAAATCGCCGAATCGACCACCGAACTGAAGCCGAAGAAGCTCGGCAAGCGCTTGAAGGTGGTCGAAGCCTTCATCGATAGCGGCAATCGCCCTGAGTGGATGGTCCTGACGCAGGTACCGGTCATCCCGCCGGAACTGCGTCCGCTTGTGCCGCTCGACGGCGGCCGCTTTGCAACGTCGGACCTCAACGATCTCTACCGCCGCGTCATCAACCGCAACAATCGACTGAAGCGGCTGATGGAATTGCGTGCCCCCGACATTATCATCCGCAACGAAAAGCGCATGTTGCAGGAAGCGGTCGATGCACTGTTCGACAACGGCCGTCGCGGCCGCGTCATCACCGGCGCCAATAAGCGGCCGCTGAAGTCGCTCGCCGACATGCTCAAGGGCAAGCAGGGCCGGTTCCGCCAGAACCTGCTCGGCAAGCGCGTCGACTATTCGGGCCGTTCGGTCATCGTGGTCGGCCCCGAACTCAAGCTGCATCAATGCGGCCTGCCCAAGAAGATGGCGCTCGAACTGTTCAAGCCGTTCATCTACGCGCGCCTGCAGGCGCTCGGACAGGCGGCGACCGTCAAGCAGGCGAAGAAGCTTGTTGAGAAGGAAAAGGGCGAAGTCTGGGACGTGCTCGACGAGGTCATCCGCGAGCATCCGGTTCTTCTGAACCGCGCGCCGACGCTTCACCGCCTCGGCATTCAGGCGTTCGAACCACAATTGATCGAAGGCAAGGCGATCCAGCTTCACCCGCTGGTGTGCGCGGCATTCAACGCCGACTTCGACGGCGACCAGATGGCCGTGCACGTGCCGCTGAGCCTCGAAGCACAGTTGGAAGCGCGCGTCCTGATGATGTCGACCAACAACATCCTGTCGCCTGCCAGCGGCAAGCCGATCATCGTACCTTCCCAGGACATGGTTCTCGGTGCCTACTACATGACCCGC
>JANORU010000013.1:0-2428 GCA_031415475.1 Hyphomicrobium sp. | reverse complement strand
GTAGGGATTAGGAAGAAGTGTAGGTTGGGCTGAACCTTCTTGTGAAGCTCAACATTTACCCTCAGAGCAAGCCGTTGGGCTTCGCAAATTGGCTCAGCCCAACCAACGAGCTACGAGCACGTCGCTAGCGTGTAGCGTTTAAGGTGTCGGCAGTGGTACACCTCGTGCCATGACAAAACGCTCAAATCTTCTCGGCCTCGCAGCCGCTGTGTTTGCGGTTCTCGTTGGCACTCAGCCCCTCCACGCCCAGGACCCGTTCGCCGGCATCGATATGACGTCGGACGCGTTCACCAAGGCCGAGATGACGCGCGCGGAGATCGAAGCGGCCGTCAAGGCGCAGATCGCCGGCGCGCCGGCCGACCTCTCGGGCAAGGCGCTCAACGGCCTCGATCTCAACGGCCTCGACCTGCACGGCGTCGTGCTGCGCAATGCGCGCCTGAACAAGGCCAACCTCAAGGGCGCCAATCTGGAAGGTGCGGCCCTCGATGCGGCGTGGGCGATGGGCGCGGATTTCACCGGCGCCAACTTCAAGCACGCGAGCCTGATCGGCAGCCAGATGATCGACGCGCACTGCGATGGCGCCGATTTCAGCGAAGCGACGGTGCGCGCCAACCTGACGAAGGCCTCGCTTGTGGGAGCCCATTTCGATAAGGCCGATTTGTCGCCGGGAAAACGCAATCAGCGGGCGATGGTGAAACTTGGCTTCCAGAGCGCCAACCTCGAAGGGGCGACGTTTACCGGCGCCAACATGATCGCAACTGATCTGCAGTACGCGACGTTGAAGGGCGCGAATTTTTCGGGTGCGGTGATGGCCGGCGCCGATCTGTCAGGCGCCGATCTCGATGGCGCGGATGTGACGGGGGCCGATCTCAACGGCACCGACATCAACTCGGCCAAGCTCGCGGGGCTCAAGAATTTGGATAAGGCGAAGTCGGTCGAGTTGATCAAGAATATGGAGAAGGCATTTAGGTAGGGGGGTGTGCCGGAGGCGGGCGGGCGAAGATAACTCTCTGGGTGTCGCTTTGTCCTGAGACTAGTCATTCATTTTATTGACTTCTTGATATATTTAGTCAATGGTAACGTTGACTATATCTCATGATTAGTCAATGAAATGGATGACAGAAATGACGCCCGCCCTGAAATCCGCGCGGCTTGCGATTGATCGACTGGCGCCAACGACGGCGCTGCTGCGGATCGTGCCGAAACTCCCGCACGGTTGGATTGCCACCGTGCGCAAAGCACTGGGCATGAGCCAAGACGTGCTCGGCGCCCGGCTTGGGGTGCCAAAACAGCGCCTGTCGCAGATCGAGCACCGGGAGCGAACCGGCGATATCAAGCTCAGTCAGTTGCGCGACACCGCCGAGGCTCTGAATTGCGATCTGGTTTACGCATTCGTGCCACGCGAGCCGCTTGAGCAAACGGTTCAGCGCCGCGCGCGAGTCATTGCGCTCAGAGAATTGGCGGCGGTCGAGCGGACGATGCAGCTTGAAGATCAGGCGACCGGCCTCGATGAGGATCGCATTCGCACCTACATCGCGCGCAACATCACAGAGAAAGATCTCTGGCGCGATGGCTGACGACCTGTTCGAGCAGCCCGACAACGCGACGCCGCTCCGGCCCGAAGAGGCGCTGGCCCTTCGCGCGCCGGTTATCGATCGCCGTCAGCTCAACGAGATCGAAGCAGGGAACGTAGAGGCTGGGCGCGATTGGGCGATGCGGTCGCGCAAGGACTGCCTGACCGATGCCTATCAGTGCGAACTGCACACGCGCATGTTCGGCACTGTTTGGAGATGGGCAGGCGGCTACCGAACCTTCGACGTCAACATCGGCAGCACGCCGCATGTCCAAGTTGCGGTCAATGTCAGGCAGGTCCTGGATGATGCGCGGTATTGGGTGGATCACACGACCTACGAACCGATTGAACTGGCCGTCCGACTGCATCACCGGCTGGTGCTTATCCATCCGTTTGTAAATGGCAATGGCCGTTGTACGCGGTTGATCGCCGACGTGCTGGTCAAGCGGCTCAAAGCAGCGCCGCTGACGTGGGGCTCCGTCTCACTGACCGAGACAAGCCAAGCGCGTCGAGCCTACGTGGACGCGCTGAGAGCTGCCGACAATCACGACATCGGTCCACTTGTGGCGTTTGCGAGGGGGTAGGGGCGGTGCTGGAGTGACTTAGGTGCACTGTTAGAGTGTAGGTTGGGCTGAGCCCGGTTGCGAAGCCCAACGGCTTGCTCTGGAAGTGGCGTGTTGGGCTTCACAAGATAGTTCAGCCCAACCTACGACCTAGATGTTCCGAACTCGTCCGCATTCACGGCGGATCAGTGAGGCAGCACAGATTGGCCATCGTAATTTGCGAATGCGCCGCTGACGGATCGAAGGCCATGCAAGATCCAAAGATGCAAGAGATGATGAAAAAGATGAAGGA
>JANORU010000012.1:0-2171 GCA_031415475.1 Hyphomicrobium sp. | reverse complement strand
GCCACGACCGAGCGCGGCATCTGGGCAATCAAATGGTCGTTTGTCATTCTGGCGATCACGGCTGCGCTGCAGATAATCGTTGTGCTGGTCACAGGCAGCGTGGCGTTGCTTGCAGATACGATCCACAATTTTTCTGATGCTGCGACCGCGATCCCATTGTGGATTGCGTTCACGCTGGCGCAGCGCAAACCGAACGACACATTCACTTATGGATACGGCCGCGTGGAAGACCTCGCCGGCATTGCGATTGTATTGATGATCTTGTTCAGCGCCATTGTCGCTGGCTACATCTCGATTCAGCGGCTCATCACGCCCGAACCGATCGCGTTTCTGGGCTGGGTCGCATTGGCCGGCATCATCGGCTTCATCGGTAACGAAATCGTGGCGGTGCTCCGCATTCGCGTAGGTCGCGAAATCAACAGCGCCGCGCTCATTGCCGACGGCTATCATGCCCGCACCGACGGCCTGACCAGCCTCGCGGTCGTTGCCGGTGCGATCGGTGTTTGGCTCGGCTTTCCGCTTGCCGACCCGATCATTGGATTGCTGATCACTCTCGCTATCTTCGGGATCGTCTGGCAGTCCGCAAAGGCTGTGCTGACCCGCATGCTTGATGGGGTCGATCCGGCCATCATCGGCGACATCCGCCATTCCGCGGCGCATGTCGCGGGCATCAAACAGGTTCTTGACGTCAAGGCGCGGTGGCTCGGGCACAAGCTCCACGCCGATGTGGCTGTCCTCGTCGACGAGACGATTCAGGTCGCCAAAGCCGATGCGCTACGAATTGCCCTCACGAGCGAAATGCTGGCGCACGTCCCTGCGCTCTCCGTCGTCAACATACGATGGCAGGGCGGCGAAGATGAGCCAGTCGTCAAGTCCGCTGGCGGCCACCATCTCACACCCGAACCGTGTCAGGTCAGAAGCTCCATCGCCAGCGGGCTTCTTGAAATCATAGACACCCCGGACGGCGAACGGATGCGGTTGAGCATCAAAGCGCCGGCCAGCGCGTTGCAGGCGACCGTGGCGATCGACAGGCCAGGGAACACGGTCGAAGTGCTCGAACTTTTCCCGGTACAGGGTAACGACGGAATTTATGTGAGTCGCAACGCACCCGACGAGCCGCATGAGTTTTCAGCGCAGCTCCGGCTCAAGGCTGGAGAACAGGAGCACATCCTTCGCTTCGCGATGACAGAGCCTGCGGGGCACCGCCATTGATGAAAAGTCGCTCAACAGAAAAAGTGCTGCTTGACGCACGCAAGGTGTCGATGACAGCGCGCGGCCTTCTGCTGATTTTGGCAATCTGTGCCGCCAGCGGCGTTGCCTTGGCGCACGGCATTCATGCCGACCAAATCCGAACAATTAAGTACGGCGGCCCACTTGAGTATTTCTGGGTCGGCGCCAAGCATATGCTGACCGGCTACGACCACCTGCTCTTCCTGTTCGGCGTGATGTTCTTCCTCACGAACTTGAAGGACATCGTGACATTCATCACGGCCTTCACGGTCGGCCACAGCATTACGCTGATCGCCGCTACCCTCTACGGCGTTCAAGCGAACTACTTCCTGATCGACGCCGTGATCGCCTTATCGGTCATCTACAAGGGGTTCGACAACCTGGATGGATTTCGGAAATGGATAGGCATCACCCCGCCGTGGCTGCTCGGCATGGTCTTCGGCTTCGGTCTCATTCACGGTTTTGGGTTGGCGACCCGCTTGCAGGATATCGGCTTGCCGGATGACGGACTGACGCCGCGCCTCCTGGCGTTCAACGCCGGTGTCGAAGTGGGCCAGATCGCGGCCCTCGCGGTTATGGCTGCCATACTCGCCCTGTTCCGGCGATCGTCGGTGTTCCCGCCTTTCACGATCATGGCCAACGGCTTCCTGATCGTTGCCGGATCGCTGCTGTTTCTTGTGCAGATGCACGGCTACCAGCACACCGCGTATCCCGACGACTTCGGGTTCAGCACCAACAGTCACATCCTCGACCACTTCAACAATGACATCCCGTCTGGAGATCAACTGTCTGAACCGATGCCACCTGCGGCACCGCCAAAGGAACTAACGCCAGAAGAGCTTATGCGCCAACCTTAGACCAACGGCGGATTCCAAAATAACAAGCAAAGGCACTGCACACACAAGAGTTCAATCATCCTAAATCGGCATCGGCTCGGTTCG
>JANORU010000011.1:0-1929 GCA_031415475.1 Hyphomicrobium sp. | reverse complement strand
GTCGTGCTGATTTCTGCCGAGATGTTGTTCGCGGCAGTCGCAGTGATGCCGCCTGTGCCGGCTGTCAGGCTGATGACTGCGCCGTTGCCATGGAGGGCCGTGCCGGTGTTCGCGCCGTCGTCGAGGACAATCTGGCCCGCTCCGGCGGTCGATTGAATCACGGTCGTCGCCGCGCCAGCGGTGGTGGCTGGGGTCGCGGTCGTGAAGGTGATGTCGCCCGATTGCGCGGTATCGCCGATCGTGACCGTGCCGTTGGACGTCGTCACGATGCGGGCCAGTTCGGCATCGGTCAGATTGATGCCGGTGACAGCGTTGTTCGCGCCCCCCAGGCTCATCGGACGAGCTGGAAGCGACGACTGGATCGTGACGGAGGTCGTGGTGACTGGCAGAACCTTGAGAACTGTACTGAAGTTAGTCGCAACGTAAAGATTGCCGCTGCTATCGATCGAAACGCTGGTAGGAGCATTCAGCCCGCTAAGGACTGTGCTGACCACACCCGCTGGCGTCACTTTGACAACATTGTTGTTGAACACGTAGTTATTGGGAACGTACAGGTTGCCGGCGGCATCGAATGCCATCATGTATGGCTGGTTGACACCGGTCGCAAAGGTGCTGACCACACCGCCCGGGGTAATCTTCTTGATCTCGTTCGAGCCCCAGTCGCCTTCGTAAAGGTTGCCGCTGCTGTCGAATGCCAGACCATAAGGTAAGCCGATTCCGCTGGAGACAAAGGTGCTGACCACTCCGCCCGGCGTCACTTTGCTGATGGTAAGGGCATTCCCATTGGCGACGTAGAGGTTTCCGCCGGAGTCGAAGGCGAGGCCTTGGGGCTGGCTAAAACCACTGGCGAAGACGCTGACCGAACCGCCTGGCGTGACTTTGCTGACCGAGTTGGAGGTCTTGTTGGCGACGTAGAGGTTGCCGGCGGAATCAAACGCCAAACCCGTGGGACCGCTAAGGCCGCTTGAGACGAAGGAGCTGACCGATCCGCCCGGCGTCACCTTGCTGATGGAATTGGAGGCGAAGTTCGCTATATACAAATTGCCATCAACGTCGAACGCAGTGCCAACGGCCGTACTGAGCCCGCTTACGAAAGTGCTGACAACAAACGCCGCACTTCCGACATTCGCCGTGCTTGCCACTTCCACGTCGGCGCCGCGCAGGTCGATCGAGGTGCCATAGACGCTAGCGCCGGCATCTATCGTCAGTATGCCCGTGCCATTGTCCCCCGCGCTAGCTGCCGTGAGATCGGCACCAAGGCTCACCAAACTCGCGCCGCTGTTAATCGTCGCACCGGCGGCGACAACGAGGTTGGTCCGGGCCGTCACATCAATCGCCCCGTTAGTCGATATCACATCCCCAAGTGTCAAACTGCCGAGCCCATCGAGAAAGACGCTGCTGGGTGGATTGATCGATCCAGCCTTGACGTTTTGCTGAGCGGTGTTGGTATTGTCGGCGAACTGGATGCGATTGGCGGCCGTGCCCATCGGTCCGGTGGTGTTCATCGAGATCGAAGCGCCGGTCGTCCCGAGGGAGCCGCCGATGGAGACGATGCCGTTCGCCCCGGTGGTCAGCGCCAGATTGGTGTTGGATGAAATAGCGCTACTAACGGTGATCGCCCCGCTGCTCGTGTTACCGATCTGGATCGTGCCGGCGGTGATGCGGTCGAGTTCCGTATCGGTCAGGCCGACTTGACCAGCGGTATTCGTTCCCAAGTCGATGGCTCGGTTGTTGACCGATTGGCGGATGACGACTCCGCCTCCGGTTCCCGTGGCACTGACGCTCGTGCCCGAAGTGGCCGCCAGCGCCAAGTCCGCGCCGCGAAGTGTGATCGCGCTGGCCGTCGTGTTCGCCGAGGTCACCAAGCCACCCGCAGCGATCGTGAGTGTGCCCGTCCCGTTGTCGCTCGCACCGGCGGACGTCAGGTCG
>JANORU010000010.1:0-2558 GCA_031415475.1 Hyphomicrobium sp. | reverse complement strand
CCGGGAATTGTCGAGGCGTCTTCGAGCTCGGGCGTCGAGGCGACATCGAAATGGCGGATGCCGGCACCGAACAGCGCGCCGATCATCAGCGACGACGAATTGGCCTTGTAGGCATAGGCGACGTCACCGGGAAACTGTTCGAGGAACCAGCGGGCGGCGCGGCCGGCGGCGTGGGGACGGGTTGCCAGCACCGGGCGTTCGGGGCGCTTGGCGGCAACGAAAGCGGCGGCAGTCGGGAAGCGTTCCATCGGCGGCGGACCTCCAGCAAAAGGGACCAGAAGCGCCGTGCGGGGTGCCGCCGTGCGTTGGCCGGGACATAGGGTGTTTGTGTGGAGTTGTAAAGGGTTGGGTGCTGACCGGCCGCGCCCACAACCGGGCGTCAGCGATCGATGCGCGATATCTTCGAGCCTTCGAGAGTAAGATTGTACATGAGGCCCTTGGCGTCGAGAATGAAGCCGAGCACGGGCTTGCGAATCTGATTGCTGTCGAGCGACCCGCCGGCGCCGATCGTCACCAGCGTTACGGAGCCGTCGACTCCAATCTTCCACCCGTCCTTGCGTTCGAAACTCGCCAGCGCGTCCGGTGTCATGAAAATGATGACGACCGAGCGCGACTGCACACCGAGTTGGAAGCCGAAGGACGCCGAGACCGTATTGTAATAGTTCGCAGTGCGACCGCCGATGCGGAGCGCACCCTCGCCGTATTCGCCGCCAAAGCCGATCCCAGCCTTGACGATCGACGGGAACACGAGAACTCCGGCCGCACGGGCAACGAGCCCACGCCCGCCCTCGACATGCCGGTAGAATTTTTCCAGCGTGGCGTTGACATCGCTGTCGATATCCGCGCCGCTCGCTGCGTGACTGGTGGCGGCGATCGAGAAGGGTAGCGCGAGGGCCAAAAGGAACCCACAAACGAAAGACCGGAGTGTCATGAATCATGGCCTCAGAATGAGTGTGATAGGATAGTCGATAGGTCCACTTCGTGCGGTTTGTGTGGCAGCCGTGCTCTGCGCCGGACGACGCTCCGTCAATACTTTCAAGCCATTGGACCCTCACTGCCCTGATGCCGGGGTCGCGGTGGGCGGCCCTTCGACCTCAGCTTCCTCTCCAAGAACTCAGCCGCCCAAGGGCCGGCTCCAACCAACCTCATCTATTCTGATGATGTTCGGCGCACTGAGAGTTGGTATCAGCACAGGATGCAGCCGCTCGACCGGTTGCGAATTTGAAGCAATTTCAGACAATAAGAAAGTCCATCGGCCGTGTCCGAAATCCGGCAAACAACTGACCTCATCGGCCGGATCTACGATGCAATCCTGACGCCCGGCATCTGGCCGTCGGTACTCGAAGACATAACGCATCGCATGGGCAGTGTCGCCGCCTCGATCCATTTGCATGATCCGATTTCATCGAAAAATCATATGGTCGCTGAGTTCGGAACAAGCCCGGAATGGACCGCACTGCTGCTCGGTCGCTATGCCGCCTTGAGCCCGATCGGCGCGGCGGTGCTGCTGGCCGATATCGATCAGCCCGTCTCGGCGTTCGACTTCATCGACGAACGGGAGTTCCGCGAGAGCATCTACTACAAGGAGTGGATGGCGCCGCAGGGTTATTACGACATGATGGGCGCGCTGATTTCGAAACGGCCGACCGAGGTCGGTGCGATCTCCACCGTCCGCACGCTTGATCGCGGCAAGTTCGGTCCTGAGGCACGCGATTTCCTCGGCCTCATCGCGCCGCACGTGCGCCGCGCCGTCCATCTGGCCGGGCTTCTCGAACATCGCGAGGTGATGGTCTCAAATCTCGAAACACTGATTGATGCGCTGACCACCGCCGCATTTGTGGTCGATGGCGCGGCCCTGGTGTTGAAGGCCAATGTCGCCGGCAAAGCGCTCTGGGGCCAAAGCCGCGGCATCGTCGATTGGGCGGACGGCCGACTGCTGTTTGGCGATGCGCGCGCCAATCAATTGTTTCGCGACGCGCTCGCCGCCCGGCGGACTGAACCGGCCATGGTGCCATTGAAACTCGCCGACGGCGAACACAGAATGGCGGCGGTCCTTCCGGTCGATCGCGCGGGCGACGTGTTTGCCGTGTTCGTGCACGCGCTGCAGCCCGACATCCCGTCGTTCGGGCCGCATTTGATGACCGCGTTTCAATTGACGCCGCGCGAGATTGCCGTGCTGATGCCGCTGTTGCAGGGCAAGGACATCGCCGAGGCGGCGACCGGGCTTGGCATAACGGTGGCGACGGCGCGCACGCATTTGCAGCGGTTGTTCGAGAAAACGAAAACCAACCGGCAAGCCGATCTGGTGCGCACGGTCATGCAAGCGTTGCCACCGGTTCGGATGTGACGCGCATTCGGGCTGGCGGGGCGCGTGGCTACTTCAAGCTCGCGGCGGAAAACAGCACGCCGAATTGCTCGCACCAGATGACAAGCGACTGGTAATCGGCGGGATCAACATTGGCGGGTAGAGCGTAGTTCTGATCGCCGATGTTGCCCTTTAACTGTCCAAGGGACACATACTTGCTGGTCTTGACGTCGTTCGACGACGCGATGTCCGC
>JANORU010000009.1:0-5879 GCA_031415475.1 Hyphomicrobium sp. | reverse complement strand
CTTGTTTCGCGACCTGGTGACACTCAAGGTCAAACCGTATTATCTCCACCACGGCGATCTGGCGCCCGGCACCTCGCACTTCCGGACGACGATCGCTGCGGGCAACGCCATCATGGCCGAACTGCACGGCCGTCTCTCCGGCTTAGCGATGCCTACTTACGTGCTGGATATTCCGGGTGGCTTCGGCAAAGTTCCGGTTGATGCCCTGACACGCGCGGCAGATGGGCGAAGCTACGAGGTTCGCGACCGCCACGGCCGGATCCACCGGTACGAGGACTCGGCCGAGGACACCACCCGCAAGTCCAAAGTGGAAATTAACAGAGGTTAAGGGTTCCTCAGATAAAACCGGCAGCATGAGCATACCGAGTATCACGTCGAGGACAGCGGTCACTGCAGTGCTGGCAGCCGCCGTAGTGTTGGGCCTGGCATCTCCAAGCGCCCTCGCCTGTCCGATCCCGCCGCCGCCGGTGCGCGATCTTGCGACCGAGCGCTACTATTCCGATGAGGCCGGCTCCGAAATCGATCCCGCGTTGTTGGCCGAACAGCGGGCGCAGACCGCGCCTATTCGCGACTTTCTCGCCCGCGTGACGCAAGACGCCGACGCCAGGCATCGCCAGAAGTCGCCATCGCTCGGGCTGCATCGCGCGAAATGTGCGCTTGATTGGCTCGCGACGTGGGCTCAAGGCAACGCACTGCTCGGGGAATTGCCCGGCAAGCAAGCGGAAGCCGAGCGGCGCTGGACATTGGCCGGCGCGGCGCTCGCCTATCTGAAGGTCAAGCCACACGCCAGCGTCGAGGAGCGAGCGGCCATCGAGGGTTGGCTTTTGCGGTTGGCGGTGAAAGCGCAACAGGCGTTCGAAGACCCCGGCACCAAGCGCAACAATCATTGGTATTGGTTGGGCCTCGGCCTTGGCGGAACGGCCCTGGCAACGGGAGAAGAAACACTTTGGAAGAAAGCCCGTGGAATTCTCAATGATGCAGGGCGCGATATCGGCGCCGACGGTACGTTGCAGCTTGAGATGACGCGCAAGGCGCGCGCGCTGCACTATCACGCGTTCGCTCTCATGCCGATTGTGTCGTTGATTGATCTCGCGGTGAGCAAAGGCGAACCACCCAGCGCCCAACAGTGGGCGGCGTTCGACCGGCTGGTTCGCATAACCATCGATGGCGTCATCGATCCGGCCAATTTTGACACGATCGCTGGGGTGGAGCAGGAGCGCCCGGTCAAAGCCGGCGCTGGATGGTTGCCACTCTATCAGACGCTCCGTCAGCACGCCGATCCAGCGTTCGCATTTGACTCCGGCGACATCGAGATCCCGTCCGGCCATCGCTGGCTCGGCGGCAACGTCTTTATTCTGCATTCGGTGCTGACAACGGCCCTTACAAAGCCGCGCACCTGACATCTGCTCGGGCGATTAACTATCGCGGCACGTCCGCAGAACCCGTGTCAGTTCCCCAAAGAACAGCGCTTTGAGCCCAACAGCGCTAGGGTCGAGATGGCGGAGTGCGTCCGCAAAAAAAAGGCGCATCCCGCGACCGATCCCTTTTGCGATAGCGTTGAACAGAACCATGCGACCTGATACTCAATTTCGAGCACGCGGCGGCGTGTCCTGCCAAAATGCCAGCGCCGCTCGATCGAGAGGCGTAATGATGCAGCGCAATAGAGCGGATCGTGGCCGGCCCGCACTGCCGGGCCGATCTCGCGCACTTCTCTCGCTGCTGCTTGCCGCTGTGCTGCCGGCAACCGCCTGGTCGCAAGGCACCACCACTTCGGCTCCCGTGTTTCGCAAGGGTGACGCGGCTGTCACGTCGTTTGCCGGTGTGCGGCCGCCAACGGCGACAGCCGCAGGGCAACACCCACTCGACGCAACCTTCATCGACCCAGCGAAGCCGACCTTGCAGATTTTCGATCTTTCGAAACTTGGCGGCCCGGCCGAAGGCCAGCTTGCCAACGCCCCCGTTCGCTTTGAGGCCAAGGCTCGCGACATCGGCCACGTCTTCGCGGTCACACACGATCATCCCAAGGATGGTAGGGCTCCCAACCTATTTGCCGGTGCCACATCGTTGTTTGGGTTGCAGATCGTCGAACCGAACGCGAGTGGCGGCCTGACGCGCCTCGTCAAAGGCGCGCCGCGCGCCCAATGGATGGCCGGCCAGTTCGGTCTCGACAACGGCGGCGGGCCCGGCGCGATCTGGAAAATCGACGGAGCGACAGGGGCAATATCGCTGTTTTCCGCCATCTCCAGCGGTGCGACCAGAAACGGCGGTCCGGGCATCGGCGGGCTCTCCGTCGATCCGCTGACCGGCCACCTCTTCGCCTCCAGCTTGGAAACCGGCCTCATTCATCGGCTCGATGCCAACGGCCTCGAGTTGCAGGTGTTCGACCACGGCGTCACGGGGCGCGAAAAGGCCGGCTTGCCAGCGGTTGCCGACGATCCCGCCAAGCGTATGGACATCACGTCGCCTTCGTTCGACGTCGAGCGACCGTCCACCTGGGGCTATGCCGACGCGCGCCGGCGCGCGGTCGCCGTAACAATCGAAGGCGGCCGCCTCTATTACTCGATCGCGGATGGCCCGACCGTCTGGTCCGTCAGACTCATGGCCGATGGCAGTATCGGCGACGACCCGCGTTTTGAGCTCGACATCGTCAACACACCGCACGGAAATCCGGTGACCGGCATCCTGTTCGACGGCCCGAACACGATGTTCACCACTCAGCGCGGCGAAACCACCGGCGCCTACGACTATTCGACCTTCGCGCGGCCGCAGCAATCCGTCGTCACGCGCTACACGCGCGACAAGCCGGACGGCTTGTGGAAGGAGACCGTCGAAGAAGTCGCCGTCGGGCTCCAGCCGGTGCATCGCGCCACCAATGGCGGCATCGCCTTCAACTATGGCTACGACACCAACGGCGCCATCGACTTCGGCAAATGCCGGCAGACACTTTGGACAACGGGCGAGAACCTGCGTTCGGGATCCGCTGATCAACGCGTCGTGCACGGTCTGCAGGGCAACGACAAATCCAAGCTTCAAACACCCACCAGTTCCCCGGCGCGATCGGGTTCAACCGCACTTCAGGGCGACTTCACCGGCAAAGTGACCGAAAGCGGACTGACGGCACCCGACGATGTCTGGTTCGCCGGCAAAGACGGCGGGATCGCTGATGCCAAGGCACATGCCCATATCGGTGCGGTGACGATTTACAGCCCGTGCGATCAGGTCGCGTCCGCGTCTCCGCGCCCGGCCGTTCCAACCTATGTCCCGGGCACACCGCGCCCTAGACCGGGGATCTACATCGACAAAGTCTGCCGCCCGGCCATCTTCGGCATTGAGACCGTCTGCGACATCACACTGACCAATGTTGGCATCGCGCCGCTGTGGCCGGTTAGCTTTACCGATGCCGGAACAGTCCTCTCCGGGCCTGGCGCGGGCACACCTCTTGAGGTCGACGCGATCACGCCGGACGGGCCGGGCTTTGTTTGCTCGGCGGCGCCGTCGACCGCATTTGCATGCTGGCTGCCCGCGGCCGCGCTGCCTCCCGGTGCGTCGCGCAAAGTGACCGCGATCCTCAATACTGATCCAATCTTCAGCGTCGGCAATGACGGCTTTCGAAACTGCGCGACGCTCGATACGCCTCATGCCGGTCAGGCCTGCTTCACTTCCAAAGGCGGACCGTCGGGCAGCGGCCTCGTGCTCAAAAAGTCGGCCCCTGCGGTCTGTGCCGCCAATGGCGCCTGCACCTTCACACTCGGTGTCACCAATACCAGTGCTCTGCCGATGGCCGGTCCGGTGCTGATCAGCGATGAAATGCTGATCAACGGTGTCGTGCCGTCTCCGTCTCCAATTACGTCGGTGGTGCCGCCGCTCGGCTGCTCAACCGGCGAGCCCGTCGCGCTGCCAATCGCCTGCACGACGAACTTAGCCCTTGCTCCAGGGGTCACAAAATCTTTCGACGTCACCGTCACGATGCCGCCGGGCAACTACTGGGCCCATAACTGCTTTGCGTTGAGCGGTCCTGGCGTTCCACCAGGAGACCTGTCGGCGGTTGGCAGTTGTTCGTGGACCAAAGTCGGCAATCCGCCGCCACTCGCCAATCTACTGGTCCAGAAGTCGGCCGGCGTCTGTGGCAAGACCGGCCCCGCTACGGTCCGCTGCAATTATACAATCGCGCTGACTAATACCGGGCCGTCGCCCTTCAATGCCCCCGTGTCGTTGGCGGAAACCGTGTCGCCGACGGCGGCCATGGGCAGCCTCGACGTGGCCTGGGCGTGCGCCGGCGCCGCTCCCAACTTCACCTGCAATTCGGCGGCCAATGTTGTGCTCGCTGCCGGGGCGTCGACGACATTCCCGGTGTTCGTCGATACGCCGCGCGTCGATATCGAAGCCAACGCCTGCCTTGCGCCCAACAAAGTTTCAATCACGGTGCCACCCGTCGGTGCCACCAATTTCGACGGCAGCGACGACACGTCCTCGGCACTGGCCGACTCGGCGTTACTGGAATTCTTCGATCCCATCACCGGCCTGACCCTCGTCATCTGCGACCCGACGAACCTGCGGACAACAAAGGTCCCGACTGGAGACTGCACGAAGTCCGGAGCCGGTTACGAGTGCGGCTACAAAGTCACCATCACCAACATGGGGCCGGATCCCTATAAGGGCCCGATCAATCTCAAGGACGAAATCGCCGGCGCAACCAGCGTCTCTGCCAGCGGCGCTGGCTGGGCCTGTGCGGGTGGTGCGGGCGGCACTGTGCAATGCTCGAAGCCGCCGCTGACATTGGCGAAGGGCGCGGCGCTCGACCTCGACGTCAAGGCGAGCGTGCCCGATCGCGGCCAGTGCATCGCCCGCAATACCGCCACCATGACGTTCCCGCTCGCCGGCACACGCTTCAATCTGAGTGGTGCCGATGACAGCGCGACCGCCGCCTCTGTCATCCCCTCGCCCAAGTGCCTTGAGAGGCCGGCCTGCACACAAGCGGGGCCCGGTGAGTTTGTAACCGCAAGCGGGGCATGTGCGTGCCGGGACGGTGCGACGCGCGATAAGGATTTCCGTTGCGTCAGTGATGCGGCGCCGGAGCCCTTGCCGCCCGTGGAGGCGTCCTGCCCTGACGGCTACCCCGTTCCGCAGAACGGCATCTGCCCCTGCCCGGACGGCACAAGCTGGGCCCGCGACAAGAAGATTTGTATTTCGGACCCAGGCGATGACGTCCGCCCGATCGAGCCGCCGGCATTCGTCCCGCCTGACATCGAACTGTGCGATCCCGGCCCCAACGAAGTCCGCACCGAGGACAATCAGTGCATCTGTCGCGAAGGCTATGACCGGACCGACAGCGGCCGGTGCGTGCGCGAACGCATCCCCGAGTACGACGAGTGCGATATCAACGAGCATCGCAATTCGCGCGACCGCTGCGTCTGCGATCGAGGTTTCGATCGCGATGAGTACGGCCGCTGCCGCGTCAGCGATGACTGGGATTGTGCGTCCTGGGAGACGTTCGACTATCGCATTGGCCGCTGCATCCCGATCGGACCGCTGCTGCCCAGTTCGTGCGACCGCCACGAAATCCGCACGCCAAGCGGGCGTTGTGTGTGCGCCGGCGACTACGTGCGCGTGAGAGGCCAGTGCGTGCCGTGGTACGCCGACCGCGATTGCCCGAAGGGCTACCGTGGCCAATATCCGAACTGCTACTTGGATCGCGACGACCAAAGTCCGGCCGAGATCTGCCGCGAGCGCGGTGGCCGTTGGATCAAGAAACGGTGCGTCTTCGAACCGACGCGGCCCAACTGCCCGAAGGGTACCATCGGGGACTATCCGAACTGCTATAAGCCGGAGGTCAAGGAATGCCCGCCGGGAATGGTCGGCACGCCGCCGAAGTGCAGGCC
>JANORU010000008.1:0-5149 GCA_031415475.1 Hyphomicrobium sp. | reverse complement strand
TCGTCGATGACGAGAGCCGCTCTTCGGTGCCGAGCATCTACGCCGTCGGCGATGTCACCAATCGCGCCAACTTAACGCCGGTCGCCATCCGCGAAGGTCACGCCTTTGCCGATACCGTATTTGGCGAGACGCCATGGCTGGCAGATCACAGTCTCATTCCAACGGCGGTCTTCTCGACGCCGGAAATTGGCACTATTGGCCTGAGCGAGGCGGCGGCCCGCGCCACCGGCCGGCCGATCGATATCTACATGACCTCGTTCCGGCCAATGTTGAATATTCTCGCTGGCCGGGACGAGCGCACGCTGATGAAGCTGGTCGTAGATGGCACAACCGATGTGGTGCTCGGCGTCCATATCCTCGGACCCGACGCGGCGGAAATGGTGCAGATGGCGGCGATCGCTCTTCGCCTCAAGGCCACCAAGGCCGACTTCGATCGCACAATGGCCCTGCATCCGAGTGCGGCGGAAGAACTCGTCACCCTCCGCGACAAATGGATCGCGCCGCAACTCTCATAGTTGGAAAATTCGAACGTCCTATTCGCAATCAGACATGCCGAGGGGGCGGTCCACCCAACGCGTGCCGGGCGGACAACCTGCATTGCCGCCGCCGCTTGGCGGCGTGGGCGCCGGCGGTTGATAGCGCGCGGCCGTGAAGTTCCAATTGTATTTCGGGTCGCCGTGTCCCGCGCCGCCGTTGGTCTGCACCGTGCCGTTCAGAGTGTTCTGACCTTCGAGCGTAAACGTTGTTCGGCCGCTCGTTCCATTGCTGAACCGCCAGTCGTAGTAGCCAGACTTTCCGTCGAAGCCGCCGCGACCCGACCAGCCTGTGCCGCGTGCGGTGAGACCTAATGAGCTATCTTCGAGTTCCATGCCGGCAACGGGCTGGGAATTCGGCTGGCCGGCTCGTCGCAGATCCCAGTGGCCGGAAATGCTGATCCACATGGTACCGCGTGCCACACGGTTCGAGGGATAGTCTTCAGGCCTGCACCACGGCCAGTCCTGGCCCATCACACCGGCGGGACCCTTGTTCCAGCCTTCTTCTCCATGAACAGCCATAGCCAGACTGAGCAGGCGATTGGCCTGTGCCTGGGCAGTCGGCTTCATGTCGCATATTTTGCAGGTGCCGGCGGGACTGAGCGCCCAATGATTGGCGATCTGGACAAGATGCGATTCCGCACGATTGAGGCGCCACATGGCTTCGGATCGCAATTGGTCGACCAGCGGCCCGCCGCCACCCGTCGGCAGAAGTTCGAATTCGACGACATCGAGTTCAGCAGAGGCGCCGGCCACGCTCCATTCGGGCACGCCGTCCGGCGGTGAACTGTAGTCGACATCGCCACAGGTCGACCGGAGTACTGGTACGCCTTGGCTGATGGCCGGTGCGATAGAGAGCGACCATGTGAAAATAATTGTCGCAATGACCAAAGTGAGTTTGCAGCGTCGAGCCATGCTTCCCGCTCCTCTTCGGCTAGGGACATGTGCCTGGTCACGCAGCGCGGTGGACGTACTCAGATGTTCCGACCGCGCGTCGTGCGCCGGGTGAAAACGTCCGATTTTGAGTATATACCCCAGCCTGATGGCCGTGAATGGGGTTGAGTGGAGATCATCCGGACCGGCAACGGAATATGGACTGAAAGGTGAATGATAGCCTGCGGCGAAGTTAGCGCCACCGACTGCGGCGCCTTCACCCTCTCGATTTCAAAGGGTTGCGGACACGCGAGCGCCGCGGCTATGGTCCCGCGCCTTTCATCACAGGGACGGATTGGATGTCGAGACTCGCCGGTAAGATTGTCCTCGTCACCGGCGCCGGCAATGGCATCGGCAAGGCGATGGCGGCGCTGTTCGCTGCCGAAGGCGCCCACGTCTACGTCACCGATGTCGATGGCGCGGCGGCGCAATCTTGCAGTGAGGCGATCAAGAACACGGGCGGAGCGGCAACCGCCATGACGGTCGATGTGTCCAAGGGGCAGGACGTAACGGCGCTGGTGCGTGCCGTGAAGTCGGCCCACGGCCGCGCCGATGTGGTCGTCAACAATGCCGGTCTCAATGTGCGGGAAGATTTCCGCCACCTTTCGGATGCCGATTGGGTCAAGATCCGCGAGGTCAATCTCGATGGCGTCATTCGCATTGCCCGCGATACGTTCGACCTTTTGAAGTCGTCGCCGACCGCCTCGCTGATCAATGTCGCCTCGATCATGGGACATAAGGGGCTTCGGCAATTGGCCGGCTATTCGGCAACCAAGGGCGCGGTACTGGCATTGTCGCGGGCGCTGGCTGTCGAGTACGCGCCGTTTGGAATTCGCGTGAATTCTCTGTCGCCTGGGTTTGTCGAGACGGCACTGACTGAGCGCGTGCTGAAAAATCCGGCGTTCGAGAAATGGCTGGTCGATCGGACGTTGGTGAAGCGGCTAGGTACCGCCGAAGATATTGCCAAGGCGGCATTGTTCCTGGCGTCCGATGATAGCGCCTACATGACGGGGGCGGAACTGGTCGTCGATGGCGGCATGACGGCGGGGCTCTAAAGTTTGGCCCTAAAGCGGACACTTGCGGGCGCCATGAGGGCGCCATGCAGCGTGGAGGCGGACCAATGTTGAGACGCGGAGCCTGGCTCTCACTGGTGATGACCGCGTTGGCGGCGTTGCCGGCCGGCGCGCGGGCCGCCGACACCTACGATATCGATCCTGAACACACCGAAGTGCGTTTTTCCTGGAACCATCTTGGGCTTTCGCGCCAGGGCGGACGCTTTATCGATGTCAAAGGGGTGCTGTCGTTCGATGAGCAGAACCCGGCAGCAAGCACGCTCGACGTGACCATCCCTGTCAAAAGCATTGCGACGGGGGTCAAAAAGCTCGATGAGCATCTGCTGGCGTCGAAAGAATTCTTTCTCGCCGACGTCCATTCCACCATCACCTACAAGAGTACCGGAGTGGCGATGCAGTCGGATCGTACCGGCATCGTCACCGGCGAACTGACCATCAACGGCATCACGCGGCCGGCGGTTCTGGATGTCGTCTGGAATTTTTCCGGCGAACATCCGCTGGCCAACATCAATCCCGCGTATGCCGGCATCTACGCGTCGGGATTTTCCGCCACTACCCAGATCCGCCGCAGCGACTGGGGGCTGACACGGACCATTCCCTACATTTCCGACGAAGTTAAAATCACCATTGAAGCCGAACTGCATCGCCGGACCCCAATGCCAGCAGATGGGCCAGCGGATGCGGACACGCCCGAGACTGCGGGGGCAAAGCTGCCGGCGCCGGACGAACCGGCACTACCACAATTGCCGCCAGCGGCACCGCCGCAGACAGGTGCTGGCGACCGCTAACCCCCTGAAACGGTGGCGTTGATGCAACTTTTTGAGCCGGTTCACGAATACTGGTTTCAAACAGCAACTTGTCCTATATCTGCCTCGAATATTGCAGGAGCTGGCATCGATGCCGGGCTCCCTCAACATCGATCTCGATCCCTGGAGTGTGTGATGGCCGCGAGTTGGAGCCCCGATAGCTGGCGCACGAAGCCAATTCTGCAGGTGCCGGACTATCCGGATGCTGGCGCATTGGGTGACGTGGAAGCACGCATTGCAACGTTCCCGCCGCTGGTGTTTGCCGGCGAGGCGCGCGACCTCAAGAAGACGCTGGCCAATGTGGCGGAGGGGAAGGGATTCCTGTTGCAGGGTGGCGACTGCGCCGAAAGCTTCCTCGAACATCGCGCCGACAACATCCGCGATTTCTTCCGCGTCTTCCTGCAGATGGCGATCGTGCTCACCTATGCCGGCGGTTTGCCGGTTGTGAAGCTCGGCCGCATCGCCGGCCAGTTCGCCAAGCCGCGTTCCTCGCCCAATGAGAAAAAGGGCGATGTGGAGCTGCCGAGCTATCGCGGCGACATCGTCAATGGACCGGAGTTCACAGCCGCCGCGCGAATTCCCGATCCGCAGCGCCAGCTCGAGGCCTATCGCCAATCCGCTGCGACGCTCAATCTCATTCGCGCGTTCGCAACCGGCGGCTATGCCGATCTCGAGCGCGTGCATCAGTGGAACATGGGCTTCGTCAAGGATAGCCCGCAGGGCCATCGCTATCAGGAGCTCGCCGACCGGATCGAAGAGACGCTGAACTTCATGCGGGCATGCGGCATCACCAGCGAGAACACCTCGCAGTTGCGCGCGACGAGCTTTTACACCAGTCATGAGGCGCTGCTTCTGGGCTATGAACAGGCGATGACGCGGCTCGATTCAACGAGCGGCGATTGGTATGCGACCAGCGGCCATATGCTGTGGATCGGCGATCGCACGCGCCAGCCGGATCACGCCCACGTCGAATACTTCCGTGGCATCAAGAACCCAATCGGTCTCAAATGCGGGCCGACGTTGGAGCCGGATGGGCTGCTGAAGCTGATCGACGCGCTCAATCCGAAGAATGAAGCCGGGCGGCTGACGCTCATCTGCCGGTTCGGCCACGATAAGGTCGACAAGCATCTGCCCAAGCTCATTCGCGCCGTCGAAAAAGCGGGCCGGTCGGTCGTCTGGTCGTGCGATCCGATGCACGGCAACACCATCTCGGCGGCAACCGGCTACAAGACGCGGCCGTTCGAGCGGATCTTGAAGGAAGTCGAGACATTCTTCGACGTGCACCGCGCCGAAGGCACGCATGCCGGCGGCATTCACGTTGAGATGACCGGCCAGAACGTGACTGAGTGCACGGGCGGCGCGACGGCGATTTCCGAACAGGATTTGTCGGACCGCTACCACACGCATTGCGACCCGCGCCTTAATGCCGATCAGGCGATCGAACTGGCGTTCCTGGTTGCCGAGCGCATGAAGCTCGAGCGTGAAGCCCGTGGGGCGTCAAAGCCGGTGCAGGCGGCGGAGTAGTTTGTGCTGTGTCAGGCTGTCGTGTCGAAGACACGTCTCTAGCGTGATGGCTCTGACACAGCTCTTTTGCTGACCACATAGAGTCCGACAATCCCGGAGATCAGCGTCAGCGCGATGAGCGGTGCTGTGACGTTACCGCTCGCCAGCCTGACCACGAGCAGGACAAGGCAGAGAACCGAGCCAAGCAGCGGTAGCGCGGCTGGCAGTTCGAATTCGCCCGGCTGTTCTCCGTCGCGCCGCTTCAACACGAACAGCGCCGCGTTGACGACCGAGAACACCA
>JANORU010000007.1:0-2579 GCA_031415475.1 Hyphomicrobium sp. | reverse complement strand
GACCCAGGGGACTTGGCGCCGCCACCTATCCGACGCGCAAGCGCAAGCTCTTGATTTGAGGACTCTGACGATATGCTTTCCTTCGGTTCGCTGGCCGCGAAAATATTTGGCTCGTCCAATGACCGCAAAGTCAAGACGCTGCGTGGCAAGGTGGACGCCATCAATGCGCTCGAACCGGAACTGGCGCAGCTGACCGACGATGAGCTGCGCGCCCGCACCGCGGCGTTCCGCCAACAGCTCCGCGACGGCGCCAAGCTCGAGGACCTTTTGGCACCGGCGTTTGCAACGGTGCGCGAGGCAGCAAAGCGGTCGCTCGGCCAACGCCACTTCGACGTTCAGCTCGTCGGTGGCATGGTCCTCAATCAGGGCAACATCGCCGAGATGAAAACCGGCGAAGGCAAAACGCTGGTGGCAACACTCGCCGTCTATCTCAACGCGCTGACGGAGCGCGGCGTGCATGTCGTGACCGTCAACGATTACCTCGCCCGCCGCGACGCCGAATGGATGGGACAGGTCTACAAGTTCCTCGGGCTCACCGTCGGCTGCATTGTTCATGGCCTCGACGACCGGCAGCGCAAGGCGGCCTATACCTGCGATGTCACCTACGCGACCAACAACGAACTCGGCTTCGACTACCTGCGCGACAACATGAAGATGCGCAAGGACGACATGGTCCAGCGCGGTCACGCGTTCGGGATCGTCGACGAAGTGGACTCGATCCTGGTTGACGAGGCGCGCACGCCGCTGATCATTTCCGGGCCCCTCGAAGACCGGGCCGAGCTGTACAACGCGGTCGATGTCCTGATGCCGAATCTTGAAGCCGGCGATTTCGATCTCGACGAAAAGCAGCGCCAGGTGTCGCTGACGGAAGCCGGCAACGAGCGCATGGAGCAGCTGTTGCAGGCCGCCGGCATGATGACCGGCTCGCTCTACGACATCGAGAACGTCACCATCGTTCATCACGTCAATCAGGCCTTGAAGGCCCATAAACTGTTCCAGCGCGACAAGGACTACATCGTCAAGGGCCGCGACGTCGTCATCATCGACGAGTTCACCGGCCGCATGATGCCGGGCCGGCGTTATTCGGAAGGCTTGCATCAGGCGCTCGAAGCCAAAGAGCATGTCGATATCCAGCCCGAGAACCAGACGCTGGCATCGATCACCTTTCAGAACTACTTCCGGCTCTATGAGAAGTTATCGGGCATGACCGGCACGGCCTCGACCGAAGCGTCCGAGTTCAGCGATATCTACGGCCTCGACGTGATCGAGATTCCGACCAATATGGAGGTCTCGCGCGTCGACGAAGACGACGAAATCTATCGCACGAACAAGGAAAAGCTGGCGGCGATCGTGTCGACCATTGCCGATGCTCACCGCCGCAATCAGCCGGCACTCGTCGGCACAACGTCGATCGAAAAGTCCGAGCAGCTTTCGGGCCTTCTCAAGGATCGCAAATACATCAACGAGCTTGGCCTAAAATTGCAAGAACAGGCCGGCAAGCTGAAACACACGCGCGATAGCCAGCTCAAGGCGTATCTCGAGGATATCGGTTCGCACCTCGTCAGCATCGCCGCCAAAAAGTCGAACGACGATCCGGTGCCGCATCAGGTCTTGAACGCGCGCTTCCATGAGCAGGAAGCGAGCATCGTCGCCCAGGCCGGCCAGCCGGGCGCTATTACCATCGCCACCAACATGGCGGGCCGCGGCACCGACATTCAGCTTGGCGGCAACTTCGAGTACCGCCTGAAGGATTGGATCAAGGATCAAGAAGCGGCCGGCTCCGTTCCCGACGATCAGGCGATCGCAGCTCAGCGCGCCGTCATCCAGGCCGATGTGGCGGCGAAAAAGCAGATCGCGCTTGATGCTGGCGGCCTGTTCGTCATGGGCACGGAACGGCACGAAAGCCGTCGCATCGACAATCAGTTGCGCGGCCGGTCGGGCCGGCAGGGCGATCCGGGCCGGTCGAAGTTCTATTTGGGGCTTGATGACGACCTGATGCGCATCTTCGGGTCCGAGAAGATGGACAGCATGCTGCAGACGCTCGGGTTGCAGGAAGGCGAAGCCATCACCCATCCGTGGATGAACAAGTCGCTTGAGATGGCGCAAAAGAAGGTCGAGGCGCGCAACTTCGATATCCGCAAGCAGATACTGAAGTACGACGACGTGATGAATGACCAGCGCAAGGTGATCTTCGATCAGCGCATCGGCATCATGGCCGAAGAGGATGTCTCCGATATCGTCAAGGAATTGCGGGCGCAGATCGTTCAGGATCTGGTGGCCAAACATATCCCTGAGTCGGCGTACGCCGAGCAGTGGGATACCAAAGGACTGGAAGAGGCCGTCAACGGCATCTTCGGCCTCGATCTGCCGATCGAAAAGTGGGCGGCCGAAGAAGGCATCGCCGATCAGGAAATTTCCGAACGCCTGCTCGCCGCTGCCGACGAACGCGCCGCCGACAAGGAACGGGAACTCGGACCCGAACTCTATCGCCAGATCGAAAAGGAAGTGCTGTTGCGGACGCTCGATCACCTGTGGCGCGAGCATATCGTGACGCTCGAGCATCTGCGTCAGGTCATCGG
>JANORU010000006.1:0-1738 GCA_031415475.1 Hyphomicrobium sp. | reverse complement strand
GGAGTTGGAGGGCGAGAGGGGGCAGGTCAGTACCGGTATTCACCTGATCCAATTTCTCATGCTAGCGCAGCCAGCTTTTGCGGCGCATCCTCGAACGCATAGGGGTTGAGGAATTGCCGGCCCCACATCACGCCCTTCTCGACGTCCGACAGGGCGGCCTCCTCGCAAAGCTCGGCCCAACTGGCACGGATTGTCTCGATCTGCTGTTCAATGAGCGCTACCGCCGCCTGCTCGTTCAAAAGAAAATGCGGGGCCGCTTCAAGGCAGGTGGCCAGCGTGCTCATGCGTTTATCACCTGTGATGAGCAGCGCCTGATTGGCTTCACGCCCGTTTCTGTTCTGAGGGCAGATGTCGTAAGCGGGCGTCAGGGATTGCGTTCCGCCATTCCAAAAGGCCGCGTGATTGCGGGCATGATCGTCGGTATTGCCACACAGGATGTTGAAGACGAGACGGCCAAAGAGCTCCTGCAAGGTCTTCTTGGGATCGGTGAAACGCTTGCGGATAATATCGGCAAGGTCCTGGTAGCTGCCATAGCGGCCCATCATTTCATCCAACCCAAACATCGTAAGCGCCGAGACCATGGACTTGCGCGTCCAGCCGCGCCCGGTCTTCACACGGTCGAAGCGTTCGATCAGAAGCACATCCTTGCCGCCCGCCCGCTTCAATTCGGTGTGCGCGACGGTGAGGCCGAGCTTGGCGGCCATGCGCATGGCGACAAACTCAGCCTTCACCACATTGGTGATGTCGTTGCGCGACGAGAATTTGGCGATGTATTTCCTTGTACCGGTTTCGATGGCGGCCTTGGGACGCGCTCCGCCGAGGCTGGTGCCATGGAATACCGCCTGTTCCAGTTCAAGCGGAATCGGCATACCTTTCTCGACCAGCTCGGCGACAGACAGCAGTTCTTCCAGTGACGCCTCGGTGCCAAGTCGCGGTTCAAAGCGTGAGGAGGATGTCTGGAAATCCAGCGCCCCAATACGATCAGATCCCGACTCAAGCAGAAAGGTCAGCTCATCCAACTGACCGGCATCGATGCCTTCTCCCTTTTTGCCGAATAAGCGATTGATGATGACCCGGCGACCCCAGGCATCGGGCGCACCGTCTCGCAGGCAGCCGGCAATCGACAATCCGGCCAAAGGCTCTATGGCTCCGGGCTTCAGCGGCAGCTCCGGCTCATAAATGGGAATTGACCCGCGCTTATCGAGGTAGCTTCGTCCGTAGTTGAAGACCTGCCGCTGCCCGTCGATCTCGATACGCCCGGCGACCACAGGTTCGGTCGCATCCGGGAGCCAGATCCAGACGTACACCTCCTCCGGCTTTTTCCTGTTTGTCTTAGAAGTCATCTTTCACCGGCCTTTTGGAGCCGCGTGCCGCCTTGGGAAGCAGTGCCAGGGTTTGCTGAACAACGGCGCTGTTGGCGCTCAGTCTCGTTTGATCGGAGTCAAACAGTTTGATGCCAAGAAGTGAGGCGGCTTCGAACACGGCACCAACGGCACAGCCCGGGTCGCCTTGCTCAATCCGCTGAATCAGCCCTCTCGACACTGCCGCACGCTCGGCCAGTTCGACGAGCGTGAGTTTGCGCTCAATCCGCGCCGCCCGGATGAGTTGCCCCATCAGGGTGATGGCCTCTTTTGTGTAGCGGGAATAGGGTCGCGTTGCGGGTCTGGCTCCCGGATGCGACCGAACCTGTGGTCGCCGGGCGTATCGAGATCGACGGGCAGCGGCAGGTCTTCAACTA
>JANORU010000005.1:0-2195 GCA_031415475.1 Hyphomicrobium sp. | reverse complement strand
TTCACGCGCGCTGTGCAGGGCGAATTGCGCTCGACGACCGCTGCGGTTTTGTCAGCTCGCGCCGAGGCCTTGGCCGATGCCGGCATTGCCCTCGTCAGTGATCAGTTGGCATCGGCGCCGGAGACCTTCGAAGCTGGTCTCAGACCGGCCTGCGAACTCGCTGGCGCCGGCCGGTTAATTGTCGAAATCGGCAACGAGGCCGGCAAGGTCAATCTCAATACCAACAATCGCTTACTGATCGAGGCGCTGTTGGCAGGTGCTGGCGCCAGCCGGGACGATGCCAAATCCTACGCTGCGGCCCTGTTTGATTATCGTGACTCCGATAGCGACGTTCGGGAGGGTGGTGCGGAAGATGCCGAGTATTTGGCACAACGGGGACCCGGGGCGACTAGCCCAAAGAACGCGGATTTGGAGAGCGTTTTCGAGTTGGATCAAGTGATTGGCCTGCCGCGCACTCTTCGCACTCGGATTGCGCCATGGGTTACGGTTCACTCGCGCGCCGACGGTGTTGATCCTGATGCTGCTCCAGAAGAGCTGTTGCGCGCGCTTGTTGCCGGACACGACAGCTCAGGCTTCTCGCTTGCGGAAAGCGCGGCGTTCGGATCGCAGCGCGTGGAGCTACCGCCGGAATTCGTGAGCCGCGAGCGAGGCGGCACCTTCACAATCCGTGCATTGGGCTTGCTCGACGGCGGCGCAAGGTTCGTGCGCGAAGCCATTGTCGAGGTGCCGGATCGAAAGGGTGGTAGCCTAGTCTGGCAAGCGTGGCGGCAGGGGAGTTGGCAACGACCCGAGGCCGAACTTCCGGCCGCCGCCCTTGTGTTGCCGCCGTGCTAGGATCTGCGGGTCTACTTCAGAGTGTAGGCGTCGCCAACGTCGCTCTCATGCGGGGAACCCGCCTGCGAGAACGCTTCCCGCGCCCGTTGTTGGCAGTAACGCTTGCCGTTGATTTCCCAATAGCAGTAGCTGCCGCAGTGCTCCCGGCCGCGATAGTAATAGCAGCCGCGCGCCTCGGTCGGCGGCAGGTCAACAATCCGCGGGGAAATCCGGCGATACTGGAAATCGGCTCCGTTGGCGGCAAACGGCGCAGCCAAGCTCAGCGCGGCAAAACAGCAAACCAATCTCAACGGGGTTACGACTTGCGCCATTGCATTCTGCCTCAGCCGGTTGTGCGATCGAGCCGGTCGCTAGCGATGTCTTACTCTGAGTCGCACTGCCGCGTCAGCGGCGAGGAATGGCTGTGGCCATGATGACGTCCGAGCCAAGCCGCGGATTTGATTGGAAAACAGCCTTTGCACTCGCGACCTGCTATGCCGCCGCGGCGGCGCCGGTTTTTGTGGTCGGTGTGCCTGGTTCAACGATTTCTGCGGCCGATACACTTGCCAGCCTCGTGCTTGCCGCAGGTCTTGTCACATTGTCGGTCGTCGACATCGCCACGTTTCGACTGCCCGATATGCTGACGCTGCCGCTCGCACTTCTCGGTGTGGTGTTTGCCGGATTGCTCGGCTGGGACGATCCGGTCTCGCGGATCATCGCCGGCGTCGTTGCTTTCGCGGCGCTGGCCGCCATCGGCTGGCTCTATGAGCGCTTGCGCGGCCGGACGGGACTTGGCCTCGGCGATGCTAAACTTCTGGCCGCATCGGCAACCTGGCTTGGGCTCGACGGACTCCCGGCCGTCGTGTTGTGGGCGTGCGGTCTTGCACTTGCCTGGGTCGCCGTATCGTGGCTGCGCGGGCGATCCTTCGCTCTCGGCACTGCGCTGGCCTTCGGGCCATTTTTGGCTGTAGGGACTTGGCTGGTCTGGCTCTTTGGTCCACCAATTTAACGATGCCGGGCGATCGATGCAGTCATGACCGGAAACCCGCATCGCTTGCAGGGAGCCGACATGCTCGATAGGCTTTGTTGCGTAGCGAGCAGGAGCGAAGTCGATGCGAGGTGCTGAACGGCAAACCAGGGATGAGCGATTGAATGGACTGGTTGCGCGCCAGGGCGAAGCCGGTTTCACGCTCCTCGAACTGCTGGTCGTGCTCGGTATCATTGTGCTGATCGCGACCATCGCCGCGCCGCAAGTGTTGCGCTATCTCGGCACTGCGCGCACCGAAACCGCCAAAGCTCAGATCAGTGCCCTGTCAACGGCGCTGGAACTCTATGCGCTCGATAATGGCGGGTTCCCCAATCAGCAAACGGGGCTCAAGGCG
>JANORU010000004.1:0-2703 GCA_031415475.1 Hyphomicrobium sp. | reverse complement strand
CCACTGCAACATGCCGAACGCGGCCTCATCGTCTGCGCCAACGACTTCGACAGCATCTTTGCGATGAACCGCATCGCCGCTGCCATTCAAGCGAAGTCCAAAAACTATGGCGTCCGCATCGGTGGCGTGATCGCCAACCGTAGTGCTGCAACCGACCAGATCGACCGCTTCAACGATGCGGTCGGCCTCAAGCGGCTGGCTCACTTCCCCGACCTCGATGTGATCCGCCGCTCGCGCCTCAAGAAGTCGACGCTGTTCGAGATGGAGCCCACTCCCGAGCTTGAGAAGGTCCAGAACGAATACATGAAACTTGCGGCTCACCTTTGGGCTGGGTCTGAGGCACTGGATGCCAAGCCGATGAAGGATCGCGATATCTTCGACTTCCTGGGATACGATTGATGCACACGTTGTCGTACAGCCAAAGGCGCGGCGAACTGCGCACCTACTTCGACCGGACAGCGTCGGAGGCATGGTCGCGGCTGACGTCGGACGCTCCCGTCAGCAAGATCAGGGCGACTGTCCGTGCCGGCCGGGACCGGATGCGCGACACGCTACTCGGCTGGCTGCCGGACGACCTGCACGGCGCCCGCATTCTCGACGCCGGCTGCGGCACCGGTGCGCTTTCGATTGAAGCGGCCAAACGCGGCGCCGACGTGGTGGCCATCGATATCGCTGAGACGCTTGTTCAGCTGGCACGCGAACGGGCTGAGCAAATTCTCAAAATTACCGATGGGGCTGGGCAAATCAAGTTCATGACGGGCGACATGCTCGACCCGGCCCTGGGCCGTTTCGATCATGTCGTCGCCATGGACAGTCTCATTCACTACCGGCAGGGCGACATGGTCGCCATGCTGGCACGCCTCGCCGAGAAAACGGAGAGTTCACTTGTCGTGACCTTCGCTCCCCGGACGCCGGCTCTAACGATGATGCATGCGGTTGGCCGCTTCTTCCCCAGGCAAGACCGTGCACCGGCCATCGAGCCGGTCGATGCTGGTGCTCTGCGCCGGCATCTCGCGTTGGAGCCGGCACTCGGCGGGTGGCAAATCGGGCGCACCCAACGCATCGACAGTGGTTTTTATACCTCGCAAGCTTTGGAGCTGCAACGCGTATGACGTCGATTGCCGACAGAATTGCGGAACGGATCGCCCGGCAACTTTCCCGACTTGGGCCGGAGTGGATGCCGTT
The DNA here is from genome assembly GCA_031415475.1 of Hyphomicrobium sp. Lineage (GTDB taxonomy): Bacteria > Pseudomonadota > Alphaproteobacteria > Rhizobiales > Hyphomicrobiaceae > JAGVSR01. The sequence continues at coordinate 1,518 of JANORU010000004.1, read as the reverse complement.
TGCCGATGCGGCAACGCCGGAATTGCCGCTCGGCCGCTTGCTGCGCCTGTCGCTGTTCCAGGTCTCGGTCGGCATGGCCATGGTGCTGATGACCGGCACCCTCAACCGGGTCATGATCGTCGAATTGGGCGTGGCGGCGTCGCTCGTCTCCATCATGGTTGCGCTACCGTTGTTGTTTGCGCCGATCCGCGTCCTCGTCGGCTATAAATCCGATACCCACCGCTCGTTCCTCGGACTTCGCCGCGTGCCCTACATCGTATTCGGCACCATGCTGCAGTATGGCGGCCTTGCCATCATGCCGTTCGCCCTCTTGATCCTGTCGGGCGACACGCATGGGCCGGTGTGGATTGGACATGCCGGCGCCGCGCTCGCCTTCCTGCTCGTCGGCGCGGGGCTGCACACCACGCAGACCGCCGGCCTCGCGCTCGCCAACGATCTGGCGCCCGAGCATGTCCGGCCGCGTGTCGTCGCACTTCTATATGTCTCGTTGCTTGCCGGCATGATGCTGAGCGCGATCGTGCTCGGCGCCATTCTCACCGACTTCACGCCCGTCCGCCTGATCCAGGTCGTGCAGGGAACGGCGGTCGTCACCATCACACTCAATTTCATTGCTCTGTGGAAACAAGAGCCGCGCCGTCCCGATCTCACAGCACCTGACAAACCGCAGCCGACGTTCACTGCCGCCTGGGACGCTGCCTTCCAACGCACGAACCCGGGCCGGCTGCTGATCGCCGTCGGCCTCGGCGCCGCCGCGTTCAGCATGCAGGATGTCCTTCTGGAGCCTTACGGCGGCGAAGTCCTGCATCTCGGCGTCGGCAGCACAACGGCGCTGACGGGCCTGATGGCGGCCGGCGCGCTTGCCGGATTCTGGTTCACCGCACGCTCGCTGCAAAACGGCTTCGATCCCTGCCGCCTGGCCGGCCTCGGCGCACTCGCCGGTCTTGTCGGGCTGTTAGAAATCATCCTCTCAAGCACGTTCGAAAGCGCCAACCTGTTCCGCGCCGGCACCGCCCTGCTTGGTTTTGGCAGTGGGCTGTTTGCCGTCGGCACGCTGACGGCCGCCATGGCGCAGGCCGAAGAAGGCTCCAGTGGGTTGGCACTTGGCATGTGGGGCGCGGTCAACGCCACCGGCGCCGGCATCGCCATCTGTCTTGGCGGCGTATTGCGCGACAGCATTTCCCACCTCGCAACGAGCGGCCGGCTCGGCGAGGCGTTCAACGGCCCGGCTGCCGGTTACTTGTTCGTCTACCAGATCGAAATCGTGCTGCTGTTCCTGGTTCTCATTGCGATTGGACCGCTCGTGCGTTCGGCGCGAGCGCTTCAACCGCAACACCATGCAAAACTGGGCTTGGCTGAAATGCCCGGCTGAAACGGATAGAAACGGAGGTCCAAAATGAAATTCGTCCCACTCACGACATATCTCGACGTGACGCAGGTCGTGCTCTACGCTTTCTGGCTGTTCTTCGCCGGCTTGATTTTCTGGATCCGCCGGGAAGACCGGCGCGAGGGCTATCCGCT
>JANORU010000003.1:0-1507 GCA_031415475.1 Hyphomicrobium sp. | reverse complement strand
CCATAGACAATGCGCTCGGCGACCGACTTCTTGCCCTGCTTCATGACGGCGTTCATGAACTTCGACAGAACGATGTCGGTGAACTTGGGATCGGGATTGACTTCGCGCTTTTCTGCGCTGTGACGGCGGGACATGTGTTCTCCTCCCCTTACTTCGGACGCTTCGCGCCGTACTTCGAACGGCGCTGACGGCGAGCGGAGACGCCCTGGGTATCGAGAACACCACGCAGGATGTGGTAGCGGACGCCGGGAAGGTCCTTGACGCGGCCGCCGCGGATAAGAACGACCGAATGCTCTTGAAGGTTATGACCTTCACCCGGAATGTAGCCGATGACTTCGAAGCCGTTGGTCAGCCGGATCTTGGCGACCTTACGAAGCGCCGAGTTGGGCTTCTTTGGCGTAGTTGTATAAACGCGCGTACAAACACCACGCTTCTGGGGGCATGCCTCCATGTGGCGCGACTTTTCGCGGTAGGTTTTCTGCGTCCGGGGTTTCCGGATCAACTGTTGTATCGTCGGCATCCGCCCAACCTAACCTTCAGGTCTATTCCAAGTGCCCGTCCAGCCTCCAAAGGCGGATAAGCAAAACCGGAACTGCCGGGCCGCGATAAATCGCTGCCTGGCAGAAAGCCCAGAGGATCAAAGAGCCCTGGCCTTTGGGGCCGAGCACCATGATCTTGGTCCGTCAATGTCCTCTTCTTTGAGACGGTAGCGTTTAGGCCTGGGCGATCACCAGAAGGCGCTCAGCCCGCCTACCACCTACCGTGAGAGTTGCGTTGCTATACATACCGCCCCTCACCCGGTCAACACCCCCTGTCAAAACCGCATCAAATTAAAACGCCGCACGCACGACGCCTCGCATCTCCGGTTCGAAATCGCCCGTGTTTCCGCAATAAACTGCAAGCCTGGAGCATTTTTCGACGAAGTGGGCACCGGTTCGTCGCAAAAAATGCGACAAAACGATAACCCAGAGCGCCGATCCGATCGCATCGGATCACAGAGCGCTCTGGGACAAAAAGTGACGGCCGCTTGCGCGGCCGTCTTGAGAGTTCGATCAAGCCTGCTGCGGCGAACTGGTTGTCAGTCCGCAACCAGTATCATTCGGCAGCGCGGCGGCGGCGGCGGGCCGCAACACCGCCTTCAGCCGGGCCCGACAGCGATTTATCGCCGCCCGACTTGGCTTTTTCGATGTCGATCAGTTCGTCGCGCCTGGCCGCTTCCTTGCGGAGACGGCGCAGCATGCCGCCAGTACCGGCCGGGATCAGACGGCCGACGATGACGTTTTCCTTCAAGCCTTCGAGCGTATCGGATTTGCCGAGAACGGCCGCATCGGTGAGGACGCGCGTGGTTTCCTGGAACGAGGCCGCCGAGATAAACGAGCGGGTCTGCAGCGACGCCTTGGTGATGCCGAGCAGAACCGGCACGAATGTCGCCGGCCGATTGCCCTCCGATTCCGTCTTGGCGTTCAACTCATCGAGTTCGATCCGATCGAGCTGTTCGGACTTGATG
>JANORU010000002.1:0-1595 GCA_031415475.1 Hyphomicrobium sp. | reverse complement strand
AGCGGGATCTCGGCGTCGATGGCTTCGAGAATGGCGTCGGCCGCGAACGGCGGCGGTACGTAGACGGCCGAGGCATTGGCGCCGGTCTTGGATTTCGCTTCGAGCACGGAATCAAACAGCGGCACATCGGCGAGTTCGGCGTCCGGGTGCTTGGAGCCGCCCTTGCCGGGCGTCACGCCACCGACGATCAGAGTGCCATAGGCCTTGGCTTGTTTGGTGTGGAACGTGCCCTGGCTGCCGGTCAGCCCCTGGCAGATCACTTTGGTGGTCTTGTCGACGAGAATGGCCATGGTTGCCCTGGGGAGATTTGGAAGCGCGTGCCGGAACCGAAGGAGCCGCGAGCGGCGCGAACTGGCGCGCTTGGCGGCGTTACAGGCCCTGTTCTAGCATCATTTTGCACTGCAGCAAGGGCGACGAAGGTGGGGTTCCTGCAATGTCTGCTTGAAATCCAGAGCGCCTATGGTAATATTACCATAATTGGCCATTCGTGGTGGGAGATGGACGCTGAAATCCCTCTACTGGATGGGTTCAACACTGGATGACTTGAGAGCATGCCCAAACCCGGTACGGCAGGGAGTTGGATACGCACTAGATTTGGCGCAACGAGGCGCGAAGCACGAGAGCGCGAAACCACTCAAAGGCTTCAAGGGCGCCAGCGTACTTGAGATCGTTGCCAACTTCGACGGCGACACATGGCGCGCGGTCTACACCGTGCAGATCAGACACGCGATCTACGTACTGCACGTCTTCCAGAAGAAATCGAAAACCGGCATCGCAACGCCCAAACGCGACCTAGAGCTCATAGCTCAACGCCTCAAGAGCGCACTTGAGCATGCACAGGATGACGAGAGATGACCCGAACCAAAGTGACCCGTAGCAGCGGAAATGTGTATGCAGACCTCGGCATCGAACAACCTGAGGAGCATGCGCTGAAAGCGGAACTGGTGCGTAAGATTTCAGCTGCGCTTAAAGCTCAATCCTTAAATCAAACCGCAGCATCCAAGAAACTCGGCATCGGCCAGCCCGACGTCTCGAAGATGCTCGGTGGTCAATTCAAGCAATTCTCGGTTGAACGCCTGATGCGGTTCCTGGTGGCGCTTGGCCATGATGTGACGATTGTTGTCGAGCCGGCGCGAGCAGCGAAAGCGCGGGCTGCGCAATTGGTGGTCGCGGCGGAGTAACGGCCCAGTAACAAACGGAACCTACGCCGCCTTCTTGACCTCTTCCGTGATCTTTTTGGCGGCGTCCGCCAGATCGTCGGCGGGGATGATCTTGAGGCCTGACTCCTTCAGCATCTTTTTGCCGAGTTCGACGTTGGTGCCTTCGAGACGCACGACCAGCGGCACGGTGATCGCCATTTCGCGGGCCGCCGCGATCACGCCCTCGGCAATGATATCGCAGCGCATGATGCCGCCGAAAATGTTGACCAGGATGCCTTTGACGGCCGGATCGGCGAGGATGATCTTGAACGCCTCGCGGACTTTTTCCTTCGACGCGCCGCCGCCGACATCGAGGAAGTTCGCCGGTTCGGCTCCATAGAGCTTGATGATGTCCATGGTCGCCATGGCGAGGCCGGCGCCGTTGACGAGGCAGCC
>JANORU010000001.1:0-1583 GCA_031415475.1 Hyphomicrobium sp. | reverse complement strand
GTTCGCACTTGTTCTGCCGTTGGAACAAGTGGCGGTCTATTCGGTCGTGCAACAGATTGCGCGAGCGCTGTCGAGCTTGTTCATTGAAATGGGTGTACAATTTCTAATGCCGTATGTTTTTCGCGGTGACGAAAAATCAGCCGCGCGCGGCTTCGTCATGTCGCTTGGACTGTTAGCGGCGTCGGTACTCATCGCCATCGCAATGTATGTTGCCGGCCCGTACGTGATCACATTGGCAGCCTCGGAAAAGTACTCCAGCGTCAGCCGCGACATCCTCGCTTGGGCCACTTTTGGCGTCTGTCTCAGCTTCGCGATCAATGCACTGGAGCTGAAAGGATTTGCCGAATTCTCTGTCGGCCGTTATGTCGCCGGGCACGTTCTGCAGGCCGTTATTTTTCTAGGGGGCGGACTGTGGGCGGCGCATCGCCATGATCTGGCGGGCGTCATTTATTATCTCGTGAGTGCGGTGTTGGTCAGACTTGTGGTCGTTGTTCTGATCAATGCGTCGAGCAACGGGGCGGATGGGCCGGGCGCTGGTCGCGTTGCAGCCTCGGTCGAATCAGCAGACTAAGACAATACGCGGAAAAACGTATCTGGTACTAGTGGGGTGTACTATGACTATGGACGCCAACTATGATGACTTGATCAAAGACTTTCCGCCGGCTCTGAAGCGCATCTCTGAAGTCAACCGGCAGCGAATTTTCTGGCAGGTTTCGATTGTCGAACAGAACGTGAAGCCGGGCGGCCGGGTGGTCGATCTGGGCGCCGGCGCGGTGCCGTTCATGGGGCTCTGTCAGAAGCTCGGCTACAAAACCACGATTGTCGACGACTTCGGTGATGACACCTACGTCGAGGTCGCCTCGGTTCTGCAGACGTATCGCGATATCGGCGTCGATGTTCGCAACGAAGATATGTTTGCGCCGGGCTTCAGCTTGGGCGCGCCTGGGTCGGTCGATCTCGTGACGACCCACGATTCCATGGAACACTGGCACAACTCGCCGAAGGGGCTGTTCAAACATATCTGGCAAACCCTGACGCCCGGCGGCGTACTGTGGATCGGCGTGCCGAATGCGGTCAACTTGCGCAAGCGCATCACGGTTCCGTTCGGCGTTGGCAGCTGGTCGCAGATGCGCGATTGGTACGAGCAGGAAACATTTCGCGGTCATGTGCGCGAGCCGGTGGTCGCCGATCTTCACTACATTGCCAAGGATGTCGGCGCGCGGCGCCACGAGGTCATCGGCCGGAACTGGCTCGGATACCGGCATCCCTCGTCGTTCGTGCGCGCCATCACTTCGGTGATCGATGCTCCGATGCGGGTGTTCCCCGGATTGTGCTCGGATCTCTATCTGATCGCCCACAAAGGCTGACCGGTGCCGCCGATCAGGGTTGTCAACGTCATCGAGGACGCCCGGATCGGCGGTCCGCAACGGCGCATTATGGCTGTTGGTGCCGCGCTCAGGGCCGGGCACGACATCGAAACCATTGTCTATACGGCCGAAGCCGACAGCGCGAAGTTTATAGCCGCACTGTCGGAGGCGCACATGCCTTACCGGTGCTTCCCGCTGGTCCGTCTACAGTCCGGT